>JAOUJW010000030.1 GCA_029882975.1 Gammaproteobacteria bacterium | reverse complement strand
GTTGTTTTGGAGTTACACTTTACGTCGCAGATCACTGCAAAAAGTGGATTTACCCGAAGAAGCTCCGGAAACACAAGTTGTAACGGCCCCCGGCCTCATGGCTACGCAATCGTCAACGGTCGGCGTATTGACGCAGGCTACGCCTCCACTCTCAGAGCAACCGACTATTGCAGATCCTTTCACTGAACAACTCTCCATTACACAGCTTTCCACCACCCGTTCAAATGCAACCGTCATTGATCAGTTGAATCGAAATGATGAATTAAATAGTGGCGATGAACCCGAAACAATCCCCGTGAATAAAGTTCTAGTTGTGGAAGATAACCCTATCAACCAAAAGCTGTTGAATCGTCAACTGAGTTTATTGGGTGTGGATTCGGACCTGGCAAACAACGGCCATGAAGGTCTGCAGGCTTGGATGCAGACAAAGTATCCCCTGATTCTTACAGATTACAGCATGCCCGGTATGAATGGTTTGGAGTTGGCCGGGATGATTCGTGAAAAAGAAAAATCCGGTCAAGTGCGCACTGCCGTGGTTTTGGTCAGTGCAAATGTGATGGAGGAAATCGAGTTTAACAACGATGATCTTATTGATGACTTTATCAACAAACCTATTGAAATGGCTGTACTAAAACAGGTTTTGGAAACATATTTGCCCAAGGTTGGTGCTTCTTTTACAAGGCAAAGTATGGTACAGGAGAAAAAGATTGAATCCGAACAACACATCGATTATTCGGCATTGGAAGATGTGGTAGGAGTCGATTTTGGTATTCAGGAAGAGATATTTAAAATTTTCTTAAGTAACACGCCCAATACTTTGTGCGAGTTGCAAACAGCGATAGCGGGGCAATCTTCGCTTACTGCTAAGAAGCTGGCGCATAAGTTAAAATCCTCTGCCAAAGCAGTATGTGCCACTCAGTTAGCAAACAGTTGTGGTATTTCGGAGCGACAGTTGCAGTTGGAAAACTGGGATGCAGTGCGATTCAGTTTAGATCAATTGAAAATGGATTTTACAAAAACCGTGGAAAGCATTCAAAGCTATTTAAAAAACGGTGGCACGCAGATCAAAAAAGCAACTCCAAACCTGCCCACTGATTTGAACAGCGTCTTAATCATTGATGATGACGAAACAACGTTGAATCAAATTGCGGCGATACTCGGCGCATTGGGTGTTGATACTGTACATAAGGCCGCGTCTGGTCAGGATGCATTACGGTTACTGAATAACAGCAAAAAAATAGATATGCTCTTGTGTGATTTACAAATGCCTGGAATGGACGGTATCGAATTTCTACGTCATGTATCCAATAGAGATTATCGGGGTGGATTAATACTTATTAGTGGTGGTGACAAACGTGTGCTTCGTGCTGTTAGTGTATTGGCACAGGAACATAAGTTAAATATTCTGGGAGCACTGGCCAAACCGGTGACCATTTCCAGTATCTCGGATGTTTTAACAAAACAGGATCATTCAAGTGGCCACAGACCCGGTCCGCAAGCGCGCATCAATCCGAAAGATATTCGTAGAGCCATAGCTGCAAATGAATTCAAAGTATATTTTCAGCCAAAGGTGGTAATAGCAACACAGCAAACGGTTGGGTTTGAAGCTTTGCTACGCTGGCAACATCCGGTTTATGGCTTACTGGAACCCAAGAGCTTTATTAGTGTTGCAGAAGACAGTGGACAGATTGATGCGTTTACGCCTTTGATCATCAGTCATGCTTTACGGATGTGTAAAAAATGCGCTGCATTGGGGTGTGACATTAAAATATCCGTTAATCTATCTGTAGACTCATTAAACCGTTTAAGTTTACCGGAGGAATTTTCTAAATATCTGGAAAACGAAAACGTCGATAATTCGAATATTATTGTCGAGGTTACCGAGAGTCGTATTATGGGGGATATAACCGTACCTTTAGAGGTG
The DNA here is from genome assembly GCA_029882975.1 of Gammaproteobacteria bacterium. NCBI lineage: Bacteria > Pseudomonadati > Pseudomonadota > Gammaproteobacteria > Gammaproteobacteria bacterium. Next base: position 59,642 of record JAOUJW010000030.1, on the reverse strand, counting down.
CTGACAAGAATGCGACTAAAGGGTTTTGAGTTGTCTATCGATGATTTCGGAACGGGATATTCTACTTTAGAACAACTGAAACGAATTCCTTTTGTGGAGCTAAAAATCGATCGATCCTTTGTCACAGGGGCAACAAAAGATCAGGATGCGCGCGCAATATTGGAATCCAGCGTCAATTTGGCAAAAAGTTTACATCTGGCAGTAGTGGCAGAGGGTGTGGAAACGCATGACGATTATGAATTGGTTAAAGCCATGGGTTGCGACATTATCCAAGGGTATCTGATATCCGAGCCTCTGGATTTCACCTCGGCGGTTCGTTGGTTACAATCGCGGTCCCTACAGCAAAGCAAACAGCCTAACGGCGTGTTGCTGACGCATTGAAGGTTATAGTCCATGTTCTTAGTCAAGTTATTGCCAATCCCGTTCAGCATCGTGACCTTGCTGATTGTGGCTGTCAGTGCGGAACTCCAGGTCTGGGAACTGGTGTTGTTGGGCTTGAGTTTTCTGGCTTTGGGTTTGGTCGCCTACCGTAAAGAGAAACCTGCACCCATTCCCTCAGGTGAACAGGTTTCCAGTGAACTGGCACTGGAAATTCGATCAACGCTGCAATACATCAAGGCAATTACACAATCCGAATGGGTTCCCATAGCGGATTCTGTTAAGCAGATTCAAGGTGTCTCTCATGATGCGACGGGAAAATTGAATCGCAGTTTCAATGGTTTGAACGAAAAAACTGAGCTACAGAAGGGTTTGTTGAGCTCCATAATTGATCAATTGCAACCAAGTAACCCGGATGAGGAACAAATAACATTTGAAATGTTTGCAAAGAGAATTGCGGACACTTTGGGAAGCTATGTAGATATATTAGTGAATGTCAGTGACAAGGGAATACAAGCGGCCATAAAAATGGAAGATATGGTGAATCGGATGGACAGCATGTTTAAGTTGTTAAAAGATGTGCAAAATCTATCTGATCAGACTAACCTTTTAGCATTGAATGCCGCTATAGAAGCTGCCAGAGCAGGCGAGGCAGGACGCGGATTTGCTGTTGTGGCGGATGAGGTGCGAAATCTCTCGGTTCGATCACGAAATATCAATGGGCAAATTGAAAGCCAAACCGGACTGGTAAAGGCTACTTTGTATGAGGCCAGTGCAATCGTCGGTGAGGTTGCTTCCCTGGATATGAATCTGGCCATAAACGCCAAAGGTAACCTTGAGAATATGATCGAAGAGTTGGAGAAAATTAACAATTCGGTATCAGAGGCACTGGATAAGTCCTCGATTTTGGCTTCCGGGATACGCGAAGATGTTGGTATGGCGGTAACGGCCCTTCAGTTTGAAGATGCGGTGAATCAACTAACGCAATATGTTTTAGAACACGTAACGGAAATGATTGAAAAAATTGACAGTCTTCCGGATCAAATTCCATCGGTAGATTTGTTAGTACAGTTAAGGGAATTTAACGGCGTCTTAAACCGTTATACCCTAGGCATGAAAAAGAATCGGGCAGTTAGTGCATCTTGCATGGCTGAAGGTGATATTGATTTATTTTGACAGTGGAAGAAGATCATGAGTGTAAGAACCAATGTATCTGATGACGGCAAGATTCTGTCTATATTGGTAGACGGTAAATTCAATTTTAGCATTTTGTCTGAGTTTCGTAATGCTTATACTGGAGACTATGGGGCTATCAAGGATTATGTGGTGGATCTACGTGGTACCGATTCCATGGACAGCTCCGCTTTGGGAATGTTGTTGAATATGAAAAAACATGTGGACAAGAATGATAACGATATTAAAATTGTAAACTGCAAACCCGTGGTGAAGAAGATTTTGATGATTGCGCGGTTCGATAAAAAGTTTAACATTGAGTAATGTAAGAACACACTATCCATATGAACATTCTGGTTGTCGATGATACCCGCCTCAATCGAACGTTTCTCAAGAAAATACTAAGCAAAAAATACAATGTCATTGAGGCGGAAAACGGTCCTAAAGCCATAGAGATAGTACAAGAGCAGGATGTGGATTTGATCCTGATGGATATTATGATGCCTGGTATGGATGGCAGAACCTGCGCGTCGAAAATTAAACAATTGTCTGGTGACAACTACATCCCCATCATATTTGTAACCGCCCTTACCGCCGAAGAGACTTTATCAAAAGCCTTGGATTCCGGCGGTGATGACTTCATTAGTAAACCCGTCAATTTGGAACATTTAGAGTCAAAAATAGCTGCGCACCGTAGAATCCGTGAGCTTTATATCCAACTTCAGCATACCAATAAAAAGCTTTTAGAGAACAATATGCATTTGGAGCGAGAGCAGGAGTTGGTAACATACTTTTTTGATAATGCCTTGAGCCACAGCTATCAAAATCCGGATTGCGTTCGCCACCACATATCACCGCAATCGGCCTTTAACGGAGATGTCTTGTTTGTGGCGCGTCGGCCCATGGGGGGTATATATGCCATTTTGGGTGATTTTACCGGACACGGTCTATCTGCAGCCATGGGTACCGTGCCGGCAGCGCAGACATTCTACAATACCACCAAGCTCGGTCTTCCCATCAGTGAAATTGTTCGGGAGTTAAATAAACATTTATTCGATTTGTTACCTATTGAAATGTTTCTGGCGGCTGTTGCTGTGGAAATTGACGTCGCAAAACAGATTATGACTGTCTGGAGTGGCGCCATGCCCGCCGCCTATATTGTTAAACAAAAGCAATGTGAAATCATCCCAGTCCAGTCGCAGCACCTTCCTTTGGGGGTTGTTCCCGACGAAGAGTTTGATATGGCGGTACAATTGTTTGAACTCGATGGTGATGAAAAATTTTATGTTTTAACAGACGGTATTATTGAGGCCTGTAATGCTGACGATGATATGTATGGTGACCAACGCTTGCAGTCTATTTTCGAACAGTTTCATGAAGATGTCTTTGATCGAGTTCTTGGAGACTTAAAGAGCTTCAAGCAAGGTACAGATCAAGATGATGATATTTCTTTCCTGGAAATATCCATGGAACATTTACCGGAAGAATTCGATATAGACGAAAAACCTCAATATGTAAAACATGTACCCGTGAATTACCAGTTCCTGCTCAATACAAAAGAACTTAGAGAAAATGATGATCCGGTGACGGGAATCATCGATACCATTGCAGTTGTACCCAATATTCGTTTCAATCGCGATATCTTACACACCATATTGTCTGAGTTGTATGCCAATGCTCTGGAGCATGGTGTCCTGGAACTGGAAAGTGTTGACAAAAATACGGAAGAAGGGTTTTATCAATATTATGAAAATCGGCGTCAGCGTCTAAGCCAATTGGAGCATGGATGGATCAGAGTGTTGGTAGACTACATACCTGACCCTGACAAAGGAGATGAAGTGATTTTGCGTGTTCAGGACAGTGGTGGCGGTTTCAGGAGCAGCGGTTTGGCCGGGGTATACAGTGACCTACCTTCAGGGAGAGGTATAATGCTGGTTTCCAATGTATGTGAATCCATACAATACCTGGGGAGCGGTAATTTGGTGGAAGCTGTGTTCCGTTGCGCAGCCTGAATGAGGAGTATATTTCCGGGAGTCAAGTGACAGCGATAAAGAGGGCCGGCGATACGCCGACCCTTTTTCAATATAGCTTATTTAAATTTACTGATGTCAGCGTAGTAGGCTTTAGCGCCCTTTTTCATAAAGTAGTATTCTTTTATACCGTTGCGTTCCAAAGCATATTGTAACCAGCGTACTTGTTTACCTACCTCGTCGTAAATAAATAAGGCCTTCTTGGATGTTTTGGCTTTTTGGATAAACTTTTCCAATGCTTTCTGATCATCCAAGCTTACCCACCGCTCTTTACCGGGATAAAATCCGACACCGGCGCGTTGATATTTATCCCGGATATCCAGAACCATGGAGTTCTTGTCCATATCCAATATTTTTTGACTAAAAGCATCGGGAGAGAGCAAACGTGAAGAATATTTCTCCGCGCTGATCAAATCATTGGGACGAACCGGCGATTTACCCAATAATTCGGTTTTATTCGGTTGGGCCATGGCCCACTCAAATATTCCGGCATCAAAGGCGTGAACATCTTTGATACCGGCTTTTTGTGCTTGATCAGCTGCCAGGTAAGATTTATAACAGGTACGCCCGTTGCAATAGAATACCACCGGCTTATTGGAAGTGGCTTTGAGTTTTTTGATTTGTTCTACAAAGTCTTTTGCCGCAATAGGAATGTTGACTGCACCTTTGAGTTTTAATGTGTTGAACTCATAGCTGGAGCGGGTATCCACTACAGTGACTTGATCCAATTGATCATTGAGTTGACTCAGTTCCATTACTGGAACTTTAGGAAACTCCTTGCGACCGGGGAATTCCCCGGGTTTGGCCCACAGTTGTGTGGAAATAAGCGTGCATGCCAATGCAGCAGCTATCGCTACAGATGAAAACCGCATATAACTCCCCTATAAAACTCACGTTAATACTAAGATATTTTAGTTGCACCTGTATCGCCGTTTAAGGCAAAAGCTTTAGCAAAATATATTTAGTAACAGATCAAATTATGGAACTAAAAATATTGGCGGTATAATCCCACAATAGTAAAAAGGCAGAGGGGGAGTCCAGTGACAGCTGCGAAAAATTGTAACTTGCTGAATATTATTAATATATTGTGTGTTTTGGGTATAGTTGTCAGCATCACTATGGGTAAACACGCGACGGCAGCCAATTCCCCAAAGGCTTCCGGGCTCATGAGCGTTGAAGAAGGTGATGCCTATTTCGAGATGGGGTTATATCAACAAGCAATCCAGGCTTATGAAAAATCCCTTAAAAGCGATAAGACTACCTTTGGGAAACAACATCCGGCTTCGGTTCGGGATAATGTGAAACTGGCTAAAGCATGGGTCAAGTTGCAAAAGCTGGAAAAAGGTGTGGGTTATTACAAAACCGCCTTAAGTGGTGCTTTAGCGAGTTATCCCCATACCAGCCCTGTGATCCGTTCCATCCGCATAAACCTGGCGGACACTTTAATTGCTGCCAATCAGATTAAAGCCTCCACTAAAATCCTGGAAGATGTATTGGAACAAGACGTTCAAGAACTGGGTTGGAAGCACGTTCGTGTCGCGTATGATTGGAGACGATTGGGAGATGCTTGGTTGTTGGCCGGACAGTTCAAAACGGCGTTAGACTATTATGAAAAGGCCTTAGAAAGCAATATACGGCAATATGGTAGAAATCATGCTGAAGTCGCAGCCCGGATGAGCAATGTGGGCCAGGCATGGGGAAAAATCGGCAATTTCATTAAGTCTGTCGAGTTTTTTGAAAAAGCCGAACACATAAATGTACAAATCCTGGGGGATCGTCATCCGCAATTGGCGACAGATTGGAGTAATTTAGGTCAAGCCTGGCACGGTTTGGGGCATTATGATCGAGCAATCAATTTCTTTGACAAAGCCGTGGAGAATCTATTGTTTAACTATGGTAAGTCTCATGCTGCGGTGGCCGAAAACTGGCGTTTACTTGGGGTTTCCTGGACGAAAGTAGAGAAATTCAGCAAAGCCATGGATTATCTGAACAAAGCCTTGGACAGCCATAAAAAACTTCTGGGAGGGCAAAGTCTGGAAGTAGCCAGAGATGAGCAAGCGATAGCGGAAACCTTGTTTCAGGACGGTAAAGTCAGGAAAGCCATGGATTCAATGCGCAAAGCCAAATCCATTTATCAAGCAAAGTTAGGGGCAATGGATTCGACAACCATTCATGCGCAACAACGGTTGGACTTTTTTAATGGCCAACTTTAGAAAATTCCACGGTGAGTGCCCGCTGACATGTCATCTGTTTAGAAACCGGAATCGGTTTATTCGTTCAAACCGGCGATCAACACCACCGGTTCGCATTCTCTCTCGGGTTCCTATTTTTATTGTTTGACCCACTGAGTTTCGGAAAACAAATAGCGCGTATTGCCATCCAAGGACACCTTCTCGGTCATGGATGCGGTGCCTTTACCGGTTCGTACCGGTGTGTAAACACCATTGAACAGAATTTCGGATTGTTGTTTATTGGCATCATAGCGAGAATCGAAGTAGCCGTCTCCGTTTAGATCAAAGTAACGCAAATTCTCAATGGCAATGGTATACGTGGCGGCCTTGCCATTACCGTCTTTTTTCACGGTAAACTCACCAAAACCCCGAATATTGACTCCAAAACCCATATTGTCATCCATTTCATAAACAAGAACTTCATTATGTTCAAGGCGTAGGGGATAGTTACTGGTAGTACTATTTTCCGGGTGAGTGGCTGTTACGGATAACTGGCGCTGGTATTCCACATACTTTGAATTGGGGAATGTGATTTTTTTCCATTCCTTGCTAAAGTCCTTGGCCATCGCGGGTATGGCAAACAAAACGATAATTACACTGGCGACTAAACGCTTGGACATTGAAACCTACCTTTAATTTTTACTGTTGTATTGTGTGTTGTTCGGTGTTCGGTGTTCGGTGTTCGGTGTTCGGTGTTCGGTGTTCGGTGTTCGTTGTTCGTTGTTCGGTGTTGCATTCCCCCTCGCTCAGATTCTTCACCATTCGCAGGGCGTGATGTTTTCCTCCATAGTACCGAGGAATGATTTGGCAGGCACTGAAATTGTGAGACTGATAAAACTGAATCGCCTTAAGATTAGATGCCTTTACATTGGCCTGAAACTGAGGCAGTTGGTAACGTTGCGCGATCGAGAGCATATCCCCCAGTAAGACGCTGCCTATACCGCAGCGGCGTACCATCTGATGGACCGCCAGCAATTCCAATTGTGCTTCTTGCCCATCCAATCGCATTAACGCAAATCCCATTACCTCATCGCCGGCGTTCAGCGCCACCGTCATTCGGTGTGATTCGGATCCCATGCAGTATTCCAAGCGGTGTTCGCTCCATCCCAGGTCCCCATGGTTGTAGAATCCCTGGCTATAGAGGGCGAGGATGTCTGCAATATGTTGCAGTTGCGCAGTTACAATTCGAGGGTTCTGCATTGCGGGCTGTGAGTGACCGGTCCTGACATTTCCAATAGCGGGAATATTACGTCAAAGCGGACCGCGAATGAAGTTTTTGGTAGCGGATTTTCCTCTCAAACCAGCCAATGTGACGTTGACTTTACAGTTGCATGCCGTAAGTCATTGATATTAAGTGAGTAAAAACCTTTGGCGCGGCACTAATATTGCTTTCTACAAGAACTAGGGATTTTGAGTACATGGAAGCTACATATGGCTATAGCCCCAAGGGTTGACGTATTAAGGATCAAACCCACTGACATTCCTGCGCCTCCACAAAGCAGTATTGCTTTGATTCGCGCCTGTGACGATGCCAATGTGGCGTTTGAGCAATTGTGCCAATTGGTACAGGCCAGTCCTTCCTTGTCTGCGGAATTGCTCCGATTGGTAAATTCAGCCTGGTTTCAAACACCCCAAAAAATTGACACGGTTGCCAAAGCCATTAAGTTAATGGGACAACGTTCCTTGTTGAATGTTGTACTGTGCTTAACAGTGAAAAACTTGTTGCAACAAGATCCTGAGAGTTGGAAGCAAACGGCCGTACTTTGGGAGGATAGTGTTCGGCGCGCAGCGATTTGCCGTCTTTTGGCGCAGGAGGTGGGCGTGAATCCGGAGGAAGGTTTTACTGCCGGCTTATTGCAGGACTTTCCGTTTATCATGATGTTCTATGTGAATCCCACAATGCAGCAACACGTCCCAGGCTTGCGTGCCTGCGATCCGGATCAGCGCTTTGATCAGGAAGTCAGCTTGTTTGGAATGAGTCACGTTCAGGTAGCTGAACTGGTAACCATCCAATGGGGGTTGCCGGATAAACTTTCCGAATGTCTGGTGAATCATCATGAGGTGTTGGGTCACCAGGCTTCTGTAAACAGTAAAGTGTTGTATTGCGCCGACTGGATGTGCGCCGTGTTTGCTGCCGCGGAGCGTGGCAAGGTATTGGAGCAGTGTCGTAGCGTGTTGAAAGAATTTCTAAACCTGGATGCAGGCAGTGTCAATGAAATTCTGGAACAAGTACCACCACAGACAGAACGGGTGGCACAAATGATGGGATTGAAGCTGCCAGTGCAGGAAAGTTTTGAGGATATTCTGCGCCAAGCCAATTCACAGCTGGCGGAGGCCAATCTCACCTATCAGGAGCTAATGTGGGAACTGGAAGCGGCGATTCGGCAACGTGATCAATTGGCGACGGAATTGGCACAAGAACTGGAGTTGGCACGTGAGATCCAACAAAGCCTGCTACCTGCCGGCGACCATTGTTGTGTCAGCGGAGTTAACATTCCCGCAAAAGAATTGTCGGGTGATTTTTTTGATTTTTTCAGCTTAGAAGACGGTTCTGTTCTGTTCAATATGGGTGATGTTTCCGGTAAAGGAGTCAATGCGGCTTTGTTGATGGCTAAAACGAGCAGTTTGTTTCGTTGCCTTGGCAAACAATTTGGATCTTTGGATCAATTAATGGCGGTCATTAACCGGGAGATTGTGGAAACATCCGTGCGGGGAATGTTTGTGAGCATGGTTGCAGGCCGATACCATCCTCAGAGTGATCAACTGGAACTGGTTAATGCAGGCAGTCCTCCAGGCATTTTTTTTCCTATGGAGGGCCAAGTGCGTGTACTCGCTGCCCAGACCCCACCCTTGGGAATTAGCAATAGTGTGGAGTTTCACACAACCCGAATGAGCTTGAACGGTGGGGTTTTGTATTTTTTTTCAGACGGCTTTACCGAAACAGGAGATAAAGAGTCCGCTATGCTGGGGGTGGAGGGTGTCATCAAGCTCATTCGGACATTCTCCGGCTTGCCCGCCACGCAACGCTTACAGGCTTTAATCCAGCGGGTGCAAGAGGGTGCTGAGTTTGCAACCCGATTACGGGACGACATGACAATAATAGTATTGGAGAACAACTGTGGCAGTTAAACCCGTACTTCGGTTTCGGTGTGGTGCCGGTGCTGATCAGCTAAGACGAATACGCGAAGCGGCGGCGGCGAGTTTGCATAACATGGGCTGCGATAAGGAAACAACAGATCAAATCGTGTTAGCCATTAACGAAGCAAGTATGAATATTATCCAACACGCCTATGGTAATGCTTGTTCAACGCATCCCAGACCGGAACTGATTTTAGAGTTATTTTGGGAGGATGCCAGTGTCAAAGTGTTGTTAACCGACTTTGCTGATCCCGTCGATCCCAATTCCTTGCAACCGCGTCCCTTGGAGGATGTCAAGCCGGGTGGTTTGGGATTGCACTTTATTCGACAAGTGATGGATACGGTTGTTTTACAGCATCTACCGGATGCAAACGGTAATGTGTTGAGGATGGAAAAAACCTTGAAACGGAAACATGGGTAAGACATCAATGCAATATAAGGTAAATACCTTGGGTTCCTATTCCATTCTCTATCTCAGTGGAGATGTGGATTTGCAATATTCTCCTAAAGCCAGGCAGGACTTATTGGCATTGTTAAAAAACACCAAACGCGTATTGGTGGATTTGTCAGCCGTGGACTACATCGACAGTTCAGGGGTGGCGAGTCTTGTTGAAGCGTATCAAGTCGCCAATCAACACCAAGGCGCTTTTGCCTTAGTGGGGGTTAGTGACGCGGCCTTGCAGGTATTGCAGTTAGCGCGTTTGGATAAAGTGTTTGATATTTATGATACCGCGGACCAGGCGGCAGCTGCCAAGGGATAGGATGCAATGAAGCAAGCACTGATGCTTATGGGGCAACGCAGTATAGATGCGTTGCAGGAGTTCGGTTACGGAGTGGCATTGAGCGCAGAAATTATGTACTGGCTGTTGTTGGGAAAGCTGCAAAAACAAAGTGTTCGCATGGACACGGTGGTGGTCGAAGCCATGCAGATTGGCGTGAATGCTATATTGATTGCCTCTTTGTTGTGTTTCGCCGTGGGTGTTATGTTGGCAATTCAAGGGATTGAAACACTAAAGGTGTTTGGGGCCGAGTCTCAGGTCATATTGGGCATAACATTGTCGGTAACTCGGGAGTTTTCCCCTTTGATAGTAGGCATCTTGGTTGCGGGACGTTCCGGTTCGGCTATTGCCGCACGTGTTGGCAGTATGATGGAGTCTCAAGAGATTGATGCCTTAAGGGTTATGGGAATCAATCCGGTGCGGTTTTTGGCAGCACCTATTTTCCTGGCCATGTTGATTATGTTGCCATTGTTGACTGTGCTGGGTGATCTCATGGGGTTGTTAGGCGGAGCCGTGTTCACTTCACTGGAACTCCATATGAGCCTATATGCTTATGCGCTACGCACTCTGGATATTATGAGTGCGGATGATCTGTTCCAAGGATTAGTAAAAAGCACCGTATTTGCGTTCCTGATTGCGGTGGTTTCATTGAGCAATGGTTTTCAGGCTCGCGGCGGGGCAGAGGGCATAGGCCGGGTCACCACGCGTGCGGTGGTCATGTCCATCAGTTGTATTATCTTGGCGGACATGATGTTTACTTATTTACTAAACCACTAAATTGAAACGCTATACCGTGACTTGTACCCCAACAATGACCCCGACCGCCGCTGTGCAAATCAGCCATCTGGATGCCTACTACGGTGATCGAAAAATATTGAGCAATATCAATATGACGGTAAATACAGGTGAAGTCATGGTGATTATGGGCGGTAGCGGCTCCGGTAAGAGTACCTTATTGCGCCACTTGTTGGGACTGAATACCCCGGTTACGGGAGCCATCATGTTATTGGGTGAAGATATTACGAAACTCGATGCGGTAGGGATGATGGCTTTGCGCAAACAAATGGGTGTGGCATTTCAAGGTGGGGCTCTATTTGGTTCCATGACGGTAGCGGACAATGTGGAATTGCCCTTGCGAGAACACACCAATCTGGATCGAAAGACCATGCAAATTATGGCACGTATGAAACTGGAAGTGGTAAACATGGCGGGACACGAGCATTTGTTACCGGCACAGCTATCAGGCGGTATGGTTAAGAGAGTCGCCTTGGCGCGGGCCATCATAATGGACCCAAAATTGCTGTTCTTTGATGAACCCTCTGCCGGTTTGGATCCGGTGGTTGCGGCCGAATTGGATGATTTGATTTTAAAATTACGTGACGCCATGAAAATGACCATTATCGTGGTTACCCATGAATTGGACAGTGCCTTTAAAATAGCGGATAGAATCACCGTCTTGGATAGAGGTGTAATTCTTTGTAGCGGAACGGTAGAGGAGGTAAAGCGGTGTCCTGATGAACGGGTTCAGGCTTTACTGACCCGAACCCCTGCGAATGAGAATGTTGATGCAGCAGATTACATACACCGTTTGACCCGCTAACTTGTGCGGGAAACCGAATAGCGGACCAGGAAACACGGAGAGTGACCGAGCAGTGAAAAGGGACAATATTAATTATTTGGCCGTAGGCGGGTTTATGGTCTGTACGATGGCAGTGTTGCTGCTGGCACTGTATTTGGTGTCGGGTCGAAGTATGGATACCCGGTCTTACTCCGCAGTTTATTCAGACGTGGCCGGTGTGGGGGTCGGAACAGCGGTCACTTATGGGGGCTACGTGATTGGGCAGGTCGCCGAAGTGTCGCCGTTACGAGTATCCGGAAAAACGGCATTTAAGCTGGACTTGATTGTTAATTCCGATTGGCAAATTCCAAAAGACAGCGTTGCGTCCATATTTTCACCCGGATTGTTATCTGAAAAAACCATAAACATTGTCGAAGGTGTCGATAGTGAAGTATTGCAACCTGGGGAGATGTTAGCAACGCGTAAGAGCAGTGGTTTGTTTGATGCTATGGACGATGTGGCTTTGGAAATTAAAGATCTTTCGGAAAATGGCATACGACCCATGTTGCAAAACTTCAGCTATAGCGTAGAAAGAATCTCACGACGTTTGGATAGTGTGGGTAGTGAATTGGATGGGGGAGTTCCGCGCTTGGTAAAAAAAACCGATATGCTGTTATCCACGTTGAACAAAACTGCCGATACCTTGGCGCGGACCTTAAGTGAAACGAACCAAAAACATTTTTCCAATATATTAACGAATGCCGACCGCGCCAGTGCTCAGTTAAGAGAATTGTCCGTGTCGCTGGGGGTGAGTGCGCAAAAACTGGACTTGTTGCTGGACAAATCAGCCGGTACCGTTAGTGAAAACCAGGAAGATTTAAGGAAGTCTGTGCAGAACTTGAAAAAAATCGTGACCAGTATCGCCAAAACCGTAGATTCCGTGGTTTACAATTTGGATACCTCAAGTCGCAATATTAATGAGTTCAGTCGCCAGATTCGTCAAAATCCGGGGCTATTATTGGGTGGCAGTTCTCCGTCAGACCAAGCGGAGGCGCATCGATGAGACGATGGGCAGTAATGTTTCTGCTAAGTTGTATTGTGATGGGTTTACCGGGGTGTATGTCAGCCGGTTCCGTACCGGAAGACTATTATTATCGCTTGCCGGTAGTAAGAGCGGATAACAAAGTGGTTAACGGAGCGGATCGCATCGCAGGGAACTATGCGGCGCTGGTACTTCAAGGTAAACTGGCTGTACATCCTTTGGATATGAGCGGTATTTACCGGGAACGTTCCTTATTGTACGCCGACAGTTCCACACCTTTGGAGATTAGACGTTACTATTATCGCCACTGGATTAACGATCCGGTTTACTTGATTCAGGATCATATGGTGCAATATTTACAGACAACCGGAGTCGCCCTGCATGTGGGTCGATATTCCGAGGGAAAACGGTTTCAATACAGTCTGACGGGGCGCTTGTTGGGTTTTGAGCGTGTTGTGGGGGCAGGTCATCCCGAGGTGGTAGTGCGTTTGGAGCTGGAATTCCAGTCTGAAGCAGGGGCTGAACCCCATTTTGCTCCTTTGATTGAAACCTATGAGGAAAGAATAGGCGTAGAGGGTGAGTCTATGCATGCCACTGTGCACGCGTACTCCAAAGCCCTAGTGGGTATTTATCAACGATTTCTAATCAGCTTAATTACGTCGCAACAGGGAGCGACCGCAAAGCTTTGAACCATGTATCCGGCTCTGACTTAAGGTGAATTACTTATTTATCTCTCCCAAGGATTCAAGCTACCCGGCTTACTTGAGGCTGCGTTGGGAAATGCTGCGCAAGCCCTGGGGGCTGCCGCTGCAGAGTGCCGAAGATGAATTGGAGTCATTGGCCTGTCATGTGCTGGCACAACAGCAATCTTCAGCAATCGGCGTGGGACGGATTCATGCGATCAATGAAACTGAATGGCAGATTCGCTACATGGCTGTTTTGCCCGCATATCAAGGCCAGGGAATTGGCAGGCAGATCTTAAGCCTGCTGGAACACCATGCGCTAGAGCAGGGTGCAGAGCAGATATTGCTGCATGCCCGGGAAAAAGCCCTAGGATTCTATCAGCAGCAACAGTACCTTCTGGTAAAAAAGTCGCATGTTCTCTTCGGTGAAATTCAACACTACGAAATGTGTAAATCTTTACAGCGACCACGTCGGAAGGGAGATTAGGGTTTGACTGTGCCCGGTTCCGGAGAAGGCAGTTATGTTCTGGTCCTTCGTTGTGATTCATCAATCAAAATCGCGGTGGGTGCCCTGGGATTGCTTACCTTTAACAAAGGTTACTATCTTTATGTAGGTAGCGCTTTTGGTCCGGGAGGATTAAAAGCGCGCTTGAAACACCATCTTGGTCAAAGTAAAAATCCGCATTGGCATATTGATTATCTGCGAAAAGAATGTGAGATGGTGGAAATTTGGTGGTGTGAAAACCCATTGCGGTTGGAGGATCGGTGGGTGCGGCTATTGGAGCAGCTAGGTTATCGTTCTCCTCATGCCGGATTCGGTTCCTCGGATTCACGCTCCTACAGCCATCTTTTTCATTCGGAGCAGGAGCCCCCCTTTGCATTATTTGAACGGCAAATGGCAGATGGATGGGTAAGTTGTTGGCGGTTAGCAGAGATTCCGTAAAATCTATTTATCAGCCAATTGTTTTGCGATACGCATTTGCTTTTCCCAATTGCCGTAGGCTTGTCCCTGCGCGGTGATTTCCAGCAGCTTCTTTTGAGTTTGTGGTGTCAGTGAACCGGCCGCACTGCTGCGAAACGGTGTGCCGGGTAGTGGCATAAAGGTGTGATTGTGTATTCTGGCCCCCATGTCTATCAAATTTCGAGCTAATTCCAGCGTGGCGTTAACATCTGCTGCGGTTTCCCCCGGCAATCCGAAGATAAGATCCACATTGGGTTTAAAATTGTATTTCACACAGAGTGTAACCGCATCCAGGATAGACTCTACACTGTGGCCTCGGCGGCACAGATCCAAAACCGATTGTGATCCCGATTGTGCACCGATGATTAAATTGTCATTGTCTACATATTGCTTTAATAGGGCTAGTACCCTCTCTGTGACATGTTCCGGTCGTACCTCGGAAGGAAAAGTTCCATAAAACAAACGCCGTTGTGGGCCAATTTCCGCTCGAACCGTTTGCAGCAGTTGTTCCAGGGCTTTAAAATTCACAGATTCATCGCTGGATCCATAGGATAAAGCTGTGGGGGTAATAAACCGATAGTCACGCAGACCGGCTTGCACCATAATTTTTACGGTTTCTATGATCCGTTCTATGCTGCGGTGCCGGAATCGGGCTTTGTTAATATGAGGCGTTTGGCAGAAACGGCACGCATAGATACATCCTCGAGTAATTTCTATGGGTCCAAATTTTCGTAATCCTGTTGGGCATGCAGGAAACGCATCCAAATCCACCACTGCGCCTTTTTTATTTTGTATGTATTTACCACCTCTATCGAAACTATTAATGCCTTGTAGCGTGTTTACGGGCTTGTCACACAGCATGGCGTTCATAAACTCACAAATAGTCTGCTCGCCTTCACCTACCGCAACAAAATTGAAACCTGTTGCCAAGACTTCCAGGGGAACAGCGGTTGCATGAACACCCCCAGCTAAGTGAATAACGTGATTTGAAGTGGTATGGGAGTGGATAAATTGTAATTCTTGTTTAATAGTTTCGAAATCGGGTGAGTAAAAAGACCAGGCAACAACAATTTTTTTAAATTTGGCGCCATTGTTATTGATGATATCCAATAATTTTTCTTTGTTGGGAGGAAAGGCAAGGGTGATTTGCTTTAGTAAACCTTTCTTTTCCAAAGCTGCGGTGAGTACATTAAACGCGTATCGAGCGGTTTTGCGGTAATAAAATACCAACAGTACAGAGTCAGGTGTCGTTAGTTTGGTGGTCATGATTGTTGGTTGTAACTTTATGATTATAAAACGAAACCATTAATAAATGCTGACATGGTAAAGCATTATAAGTGGTATCGCGCGAATTGATAAGAGTCTGTTGCTGTATAGTTTAAACATGAAGGGTAACGGGTTTTAAAGGACTGGTCCTGAAGGTTAAAGCGAGAAAGGAAATATCAAAGGGCTGGTAAGGAGAAGAAAAAAATAGAGGGCGACAAAGAAGGCAAAATCAAAAATCGCCGCTCTATTTTAAGTTTCATCATTGCAATGACAATAACTACAAGTACACATTTACTAATGTAGTTGTAGTGCATTTTAGTAAAAATAAAACTTACGTCAAGTTAAAATGCAAAATTAGTTCAATACACATCACTATTATTCCTTTTTAATGGTAACCATTGTCGTTTCAATCATGGTTTCACTCACTATTCCACTGCTTGTTACCCTGTTTGTTTCAATAACGCATCGTTTCGCTTTATCTCATCATTGGGATTACTAGCGGTAACTTCCAAACTTAGTCGGGTAACGCTGCTTTCTATATGAATGAAGATGCTCGTTTGATTTTTTGAACGTGTTTAATTGTCTAATGGACTTACATTGGTGGATTGTTAAGAAAATTTGAAAAACACAGATCAGACCAGCGTCCTTGATTACCAAAAGGTAAAAAACTATATACCAAAGTAAAAGATTGAGTTGAAAGTTTTAGATTCGGTAAATAGTTTTGGATACGGAGGGGGACAAGGCTCGGCAAGGAGATATTTTTGTATGGTTTGCGAGTGCGCAGCTGTAATGGGGGAGAGTGAATTCGGCTTGTCTTGCTCGACGCAGCACAAACCGGTGAGTAAGGCGGGTGCGGGGTTTTAACGGTTTTCCTCGCCACTGGCTTTGGATTTAGGTTTTACCTCGATCAGTTTGCAGGAGACTTCATATTCACCCTCGGTTTTCATATTGCAGCGGATAATTATACCTTTGGCAAGAAATTCGGGTACCAATCGGTTTTGTCCGGGTTTCAGCATAATGGTGATGTTGATGTTTTTCAGCAACGGTTCTTTGCATTTCATCTTGATTCCGGTAGCGGAAAAATTCATTAATGTGGCTACATGCCATTTCTTTGAACTGCCCAGGGCATAGATAACCGGGCATTCTGTGTCAATGCGGGGGAACCAACGTTTATCTTTTTCTTTGTCGTTCATTGCGTCTGTGGCTCTGATGGATGCAAGTAATTATAACATCTATATATTTTAGTTGAGAGTGTGAAAAATGGTAATACTCAAAAAGCTTATTGTGCTTCCAAAGTAATAGTCATAATGGTTGGGTGGGTGTTAACTCGGTGTCGAGAGATGTTATCGAGGTTTTCCTGCAAAGGCAGGTTCTGCCAAAAGAATGAGCTTGGATTTTTTCAGGCGGTCTATCATCAATTCCGTCTGACGGGCATTATTACGAATATAAATGGTGTACAAACCAATATCGGTTGGGCCATTGGCAATTTGAGCCTTCATATCCACCAATAATTCACGAATGTCTTTCTGTGTCGCAGTATCCGCGAATACCACATTCATCACTTCGACGTTATTGCCCTCTGCGCTGTCGGGTAAACTATGGGGGAACCTAAAAACGGCCAATAGGCTCAAAAGTACAAATTGCAGTCCAATAATGGCCCAGGCGACTTTAGGAGAGGAGAAAACATAAAGAAAATACTCTTTTGAAAACTTCTCCGGTCGATAGTCGTCATCGTAATTTTGCAAATCTCTTTCTACACGTCGAATCTCTTGGCTTTCCGTTAATGGAATTGCCGGTTTTATCGGTTGTTCCGGTTCCTTTTGCGGTTCCGGTTTTATTTTTGGAGCAGCGGGGGCGGATTTATTCAGATCCAGGGTTTTGAACAGTTGTTCTAACTGTTTTAGGTCCACGGATTCGGTATGGCCGATGATAGAGTCCAACTCGTAAAATTCCATATATTCTTGCTTCAAAACCGAGTTTTGCTTTAAAGCCTGACCAAAGACCCGACGGTCGTTTTCCGACATGGCGCCGTTAATATATAGAGGAACCAGTTCCTGTAATTTGCTCACTTTCATTTAGTGCTATCCAATACCAAGTTTTTTTTGTAGGCCAGTTTGGCGGTAAATACATCGGTTTTGACCTGTTGCAAGGGCAGATTGAGTAGTTTGGCAATATCAGGATATGTGGTGTGTGGCATCAATATGAGCCCTAGAATTTCTCGGTGGTAGGGGTCGAGGTTGCGAAGCGCTTCCCGTTGCCAGGTTTCCTGGTCAATAGTGTCCGTAATGGTGTTGTTATATTCTGAGTTCTTATGTTGGGAGATCAATTCCTTGACGTCGGGATGTTCCATTTTTTGTTTTGCTATGGAGCGGGCGATACCCAATATCCAAATAGAAACTTTTAGGGTTGGGCGGTAGTTTTTTGCATTTTTCCATACATTTTGATAGGTTTCTATGAATGCTGCGTCAATGACAGTGCGAACTTGCAGCATATTACTTAGGTAGTTGTACACTTGCGGGGATGAAAAATCATATAACTTCTTAAAAGAAACGGCGTCTCCACCTGAGCTTCTGCGAAGCAGGTCTATTTGAACCATTTCTTTGGCGGATGGGTTAGTTTTCATACATCTCTCGCTGCAAAAAAATACAAAACCGCTTTCTAGTGGTATTGTGATACGAAATCCATATTTTATATGCTTTTACGATTAATGCCACATTTTCAAACGGCAAATTCCAGACCTTGTACATTCAAAGGAGGAAAAGCGTGTACATAACCTTAGTCTATGTTGAAGTCAAGCAAGGGCATATCGATGATTTTCAGCAGGCCTGCAAATTAAATCATGAAGCGTCCATTAAAGAGCCCGGAAATGTGCGTTTTGATATTTTGCAGTCCAGTGAAGCGCCGCACCAGTTTGTGCTCTATGAGGCTTATGCGAGCAAAGCGGCCGCGGCAGCACATAAAGACACGCCACATTATTTACGTTGGCGTGAGACAGTGGCGGATTGGATGGCAGCGCCGAGAAAGGGTGTGAGCTATACAGGCCTTTATCCGGAAATACCGCAATGATCCCAACATTTTCCACCAGCCATTTACCCGGCCTGGATTTTGGTTGTGGGGTTTTTCAAAAAACCGCGACCGTGGTACAACGGTATGGTCAGCGGGTGTTGCTGGTCACCGGCGGTCGATCTTTTCAAGAATCGAAAAATTGGTCAAAATTACAAGAGCTTGCAGCTCAATCGTCATTGTCAATGAAACATTTTCAAGTTATGGGGGAACCATCACCCCAATTGGTTGATTCCGCAGTTCAGCAGTTCAAGTTTGATGAAATCGATGTTGTGTTGGGTATTGGCGGTGGTAGTGCACTGGACGCCGCCAAAGCCATTGCCGGCCTATTGCGTTTAAACCATTCGGTTATGGATTTTTTGGAAGGGGTGGGTCCGGAAATACCTTATCCGGGGCCTGCCGTACCTTTTATTGCTTTACCAACCACCGCAGGAACGGGCAGTGAAATGACCAAGAATGCGGTTTTGAGTGTGGCGGGGAAAAACGGTTTTAAAAAGTCCTTTCGCGATGAAAAACTGATGGCGCAGCAGGTCTTACTGGATCCGGATTTACTGAGTACGTGCCCTGCCGGTGTAATAGCTGCCAATGGTATGGACGCTTTGACCCAGCTATTAGAGTCCTATGTATCGATTAAAGCCAACCCTTTTACCGATGCTCTGGCGCTGAGTGGTATGTTGTCGGTGCGACAGGGTTTGATTCCTTGGTTTGCCGCGGGGCACGCCCATATTGAGGCACAGACCCACATGGCATATGCCTCTATGCTTTCCGGAATCACTTTGGCTCAAGTGGGCTTGGGGTCTGTTCATGGTTTGGCGTCACCGCTGGGGGCTTTTTTTCCTATCCCGCATGGGGTGGTTTGCGGCACTTTGGTAGCGGAAGCGACCCGCGTAAATATTCAAGCCATGTTACAACGTGAACCCAACAATGATGCATTAAGTAAATATGCACATGCGGCAGAAGTTTTGTGTGGCAAGCGTTTTTCCAGCAAAGAAGCAGCCTGGGAAGCACTGATGCAATGTTTACAGGACTGGAAAGTGCAATTAGGGTTACCGGGGTTGGGGCAATATGGTGTAAGCGGCACCGATGTTGATGATTTAGTGAAAAACGCAAGAGGCAGTAGTATGAAGACCAACCCCATCGAATTGACGGATGAGGAAATCGGGGCCCTGATTTTGAGTTGTTTGTAATGGCGAGTTCTAAGGCCTACATCATGGAACTATCCATCGAGATGTATTTGGAATCCTGTCACTCTTTAAAGGGTAAGCGACAAGTTGTAAAAAGCGTGATTGATCGCCTGCGAAAAAATTATAATGCTTCCGTTGCCGAAATTGCCTTTCAGGATTCATGGCAACGTTGCTCCTTAGGCCTGGCAATGATCAGTAGTGATACTCAAGTTTTACAAAAACAGGCGCATACGATTGAAAACTTTTTACGGGACTGTAAGGACGTGGAGTTAATCCGTGTGGACAGTACTCTAATTTAGAATCGCGGTTTATGTGAGGCCGAAAACTATGGCGCGAAAACTATGGCGCGAAAACTATGGCACGAAAACTATGGCAGGCAAGTTAAGAGATTAAACTCATGATACAAGAGGAACTTTCACTTCACACCCGCGGCAGAGGGACTTACGACATTACTCGGGAGGTACAGGCGGTAGTGTTGCAGTCAGGCATCTCCACCGGACTGTGCCATGTGTTCGTACATCATACCAGTGCTTCGCTCATGTTGTGTGAAAATGCTGATCCCACGGTACGTCGGGATATGGAAGCATTTATGCAAAGACTGGTGCCGGATGGAGATAGCTTGTTCGAGCATGTGGATGAAGGGCCTGACGATATGCCTGCTCACGTTCGAACCGTATTAAGTGGTACGGGCTTAACAATACCGGTGAAACAAGGGCGTTGCAGTTTGGGAACTTGGCAGGGGGTTTATCTTTGGGAGCACCGGATCCAGCCCCATCGGCGCAGGATTACCGTTACGGTCAGCGGATAGGGCAGTGGAGGAGAGCGGCTATTCTATGTAGTAAAATTCCATTTCTATTCCGGCAATGCTAATCACGTCTTTCTCGCTAAGCGGTCTGGCTTCGTTGCTGAGCTTGTGGCCGTTGATTAAGGGCATATCACTGATCCGTCGGTTTTCTGAATGGTCTAATCCCGAAATGGTGTACCCTTTATCTCCGCGGGTAATCTGAGCCAATTTCTTGCCTTGATAGCCGATGGTACTGAAACGCTTACGCATCTCTATACCGCCATTACCCAGAGGATCGTGAACTTTTCGTAAGCCTCCCAACGGTTGGCCTCTCATATTCACGGCTTCTTGGTTCATATCCCAATCCGGTAATACTATTTGGGTTTCATCAATTTCCGCTTTCACAAACATGGTGGGTTCATAGGCGGCTTTTTCGTCATTCATGAAAGTGAAAAGGTGGTGTCCCACTTGAATGACATTACCGTGTTGTAACACAGCCTGAACAATATGGTTACCATTAACCAAGGTGCCATTGGTGCTGCCCAGGTCTTCGACAATAGTGTTTTCGGTGCTATTAATAATCAGCGCATGGCGCCCGCTCACTGTCAGGTCGTTCAGCTGAATATCATTTTCGTGCTTGCGACCGATCGTAATGGACTCTTTATCAATCACGTATTCCTTAATGATTTCCCCGTCTAATGTGAGAATGAGTTTGCTTGCCATAATTTAAAAGCCTGTATTAGCTATATTTTGCCAGAGCTTATTGTACCCCTGTCGGATTTTGGTAAATCCCCGTTGTCGTTGGACTCACTTTTTTACAAAAAGTGCCTGTCCAAATCTCCAGTCGTCGTTTCCGAGATCATAGTATAACAGTAGTGGACTTACTGAAAAACAGAAGATTCCGCTTCCATGGCTTCATTCGTGCTTCGATATTGTTCGAACATTTTTTTGTTTCTTGCTAACTTGTAGGCGTCATTACCGGAAATTTGTTTACTGTCCAATAATCTGCGCAGGTTTCGGTCCAGGGTTTGCATGCCCTGGACGGATCCGCTTTGGATGACATTCTCCAGCTGTTCTGTTTTCCCCTCCCGGATCAGGTTTGCAGTTGCCGAATTATTAATCAACACTTCAGCAGCCGCCACCCGGCCTTTACCGTCCGCTGTTTTGATCAATTGTTGAGATATTATACCGCGTAGGGAGGTGGACAACATGGTACGGATATAGGGTTCTTCGCCCGGATTAAATGCGTTTATGATGCGATCAATAGCAGCTGCTGCACCATTGGTGTGCAAGGTTCCTAACACCAAAATTCCCAATTCTGCGGCGGTAATGGCGAGACCAATAGTTTCCTGGTCACGCATCTCACCCACCAGGATGACATTGGGATCTTCCCGTAAAGAACAATGCAGCGCATCCACAAAGCTGCGGGTGTGTTCGCCCACTTCACGCTGGCTCACCAAGCATTTTTTATTTTTATGGACAAACTCCACGGGATCTTCAATGGTTATTATGTGACCATTTTTATTGCTGTTAATATAATCGATCATGGCGGCCATCGTTGTGGACTTTCCCGAGCCTGTTGGACCGGTGGTGAGGATGAGTCCTTTGGCTTGTTGAGCCAGTGCTTTTACCACCGGGGGTAAATGCAATTGTTCCAGTTGAGGAATTTCCATGGGGATAGCTCGGAACACACCCCCTAATCCGTCGTTGTGTTTAAACACATTGACGCGAAACCGAGTGTTTCCCGTTGGAGTGTAGGAATAGTCCACATTACCCCTTTTTTTTAATAACTGAATGTGACGCTCAGTCATGGTATTGAACAGCAGCTCTTGGGTCTCCGACGGGCTGAGCTGACGATATTTAATCGGATGGATATCGCCAAAAATCCTCATTCGGGGCACGTTTCCGGCGATCAAGTGCAGGTCCGAACCGTTTTGCTTGATTAAAAGCTCCAGGAAGGTATCCACTCGGTTCATGATATCCGTAGACTCCGTTTAGGTTTAACCATTTGTATCAAATGCTACGTTCAACTCAGTGCCGCGTTTGTCTGTGGCAACAAATCAGAGTTGGTGACAAAGCGTTGAAATTGTTGTTTATCCACTGCATGAATATAGGCATCATCGGGATCAATTTGTTTTTTTACGACAGCTTCCATCAGGGCCTGATCCATCAGTTGCATGCCTTTTTCCTTTCCGGTTTGTATCATAGCCGGGATTTGGAATACTTTACCGCCGGCTATCAAATTGGATATAGCGGGCGTATTAATGAAAATCTCAGTGATGGCTTTGCGATTGTGTCCATCCGTCGTCTTTAGTAATTTCTGGCTGATAACGCCACGTAAATGTTGCGCAAGAAAATTGGCGGCCTGTTGTTTTAGCTCTGTGGGCATAGCATCAATGATGCGGTCGATGGACTTGGAGGCTGAAGTTGTATGCAAGGTACCCAGGACCAGATGCCCGGTTTCTGCGGCAGTCATGGCCATGAGAATGGTTTCCGGTTCGCGCAACTCACCTATGAGAATGACATCAGGGTCCTCGCGTAAGGCGGCACGTAAACCTTCAGTATAATTATCCACATGGGTGCCGATTTCCCGTTGCACCACGAGAGACATTTTACTCTCGTGTACGTGCTCAATGGGATCTTCCAAGGTAATAATATTGAGACGACGTCTGTTGTTCATCTCATTGATCATAGCGGCCAGTGTAGTCGACTTGCCCGTACCGGTGGATCCGGTGACCAAAATGAGGCCCTGGTGCTCATTGAGAAAATTATGTACTACTTGAGGTAAACCCAGATTGGAAAGTAGAGGGGTTTTATCCGGTATGACACGAAATGCGGCGCCGATACCACCAACCTTTTTGAAAATACTGACTCGAAAGCGTCCTGCGTCATCACTGGCATAGGAAAAGTCTAAATCGTGGCCATCCTGAAATTCTTTTAGCTGATCATCAGAGAGAATTTCAAAAATCAGATTTTCCAGTTCTTCGCCACTGAGCTCACGGTACTTGACGACTTGGAGTTCACCATTACGACGCACTAATGGTGGAGAATCGATGGTCAAATGTATATCCGAACAGCCTTGATTTCTTCCCAATTTTAAAAACGCGTCCACTCTGGCCATCAGGCTTCCTCCAATACCTGTTCTTCTAACTCGCTGTACAATGCATCAAAGGATTGATACCGCGCCTCCGGTTCGGCGGCGAGAGATTTTAAAATTATTCTTTCCAAAGCGTGAGAAATTTCCGGGTTCTGGTCTCTAGGGGGCACCGGGTTGCCTTCCACATGTTGGAACATAATACTCATTGAGTCTTCACCGGTGTAGGGTGGTTTACCGGTTAACAGTTCGTACATAATAATCCCCAGGGAATAAATGTCCGTACGGGAGTCTATGTTTTTGCTGCGGACTTGTTCAGGCGCCATGTAACTGGGTGTTCCCACTAAAATGCCGGTTTTGGTCAAGCGTCCTTCCGCCTTACTGGCGGCAGCGGCAAGGCCAAAATCAACAATTTTAACTTGATCATTTTTGTTGATAAGGATATTCCCCGGTTTTAGATCTCTGTGCACGACATTGACCTTTTGAGCAGCCGCCATTCCCAGGCAAATTTGTTTTAAAATATTCAGTATTCTTTGTTGTTCGCTGATAATGCCACGGTTAACTTCATAGGTGAGGGAGTGGCTGGGAAAATATTCCATAGATATGGCGTAGTTCTTTTCGTGAGTGACGAAATCGTAGATCCGAATCACATTGGGATGAGTGATTTTCCGTGAATAGCGCAACTCATGGGTAAAACGCTTAATCACATGTTCATCGCTGGCAACGTGGGGATTGAGAAATTTCAAAATGAATTGATCGCATACAATGGTGTCCTCTACCAGTACCACCACACCAAATGCCCCTTTGCCCACTTGTTTAATGACCCGATAACGATCGGAAAAAACATCACCGGCTTTTAACAGGGCGGCGTCGATAAGGGGGGGGCGTGACGTTTTGATCTTGACTTCGTCCGTGGTTTTCTTTTCGAAATCGATAAGTAAGCTTTCTTTGGTCCCTTGTTGCAGACCGAAGCGTTCCGCCAGGGTTAGAATGGTGCTGTTTGCCAGCGTGCGAATCTCCGGGTCTTCCGCCGCTATGATTTCGGTAATTGCATCTTGAACGTCCACCACATGCGCTCTGTCGGTCAGAGTACCCAGTGCTTTCAAGGCTTCCTTTTGGGTATGGTCATTGCCGTGTTTCAATTGTTTGATGACAGAACCGATGACACGGCGGTCACCGATTTTAGCCAAGGCTTTGACCACGATATGACCGGCTTCAGGCATCGCTTCCATCATGCGCAACAACGGTGCCACGGCTCGCTTGTCTCCCATGGCGGCAAGGGCGTCCACCGCACGTTCTCGTACCCACCAATCATCGTCGTCCAGCGCTTCCACCAGGCGATCAAAAGCTCGAATGTCTTTGCTGTTATTGAGTATTTCCACTGCTGTACGGCGTAGAAACTCGTCCGGTTCTTTTATTAACTCCAGTACGGCGGAAAATACTTTGGGGCCGCCAATGGAGCCCAAAGCGTCTGCAGCACGTACTTTTACCCACCAATCGGCGTCACGTAGAGCATTCAACAAATCTTTGATCGCATTTTGGTTGCCCACTTCATTCAGCACTTCCACTGCCGCCCGGCGTACATATTCGGAGTCATCCCGAAGTACATCAATTAGGTATTGCACCGTATCCGGTGCGTTTATCTGCACCAGTGTGTCAATGGCGGTGGCTTGCACAGTCAGATCCGGGTCTGTCAGCATTTGACAAATCACTTCTGTGGTGTCGAAGGATTTTAACTTGGCCAAACTTTTGAGTGCGGCTTCGCGTACGGTTTTCACCGGATCATTGAGCATTTGTACCAGAGTATTGCGTGATTCCTGCGTGTGAAACGTGGCTATAGTCTTAGCCAAAAATGCCCGTACCATCGGTTCTTGGCAATTGGTGCGGGAAATTAATGTGGGTAGGACATCCAGGGTTAAGTTCTTACTGATTAATTTATACAGTATTGGGCGCTGTGAACTGGTTGCTTTATCCAACTTACGCACCAGTTGCGTGGTGTCTAATTTACTGCTGTGGGAATCCAGTATTTCCGCCAAGGCGGATAATGAAACGCTGGAGTCTTCGAAGAGATGGAATAGTTGATTCGGGTCATAGTTTTCACCGAGAGACAATATTTGGGTAATGCAGTGAACGATACGCGGGTCGGGATGGGACAAAGCCGGAACATAGAGTTCTAAGGTTCGGGGCTTAAGCATGTTTTGTAATAGCGATTCCAATAGAGGCTGGTTCTTGGCTAAAACGGTGGCTTCGATCAGTTTCGGGATAACGATTTCTGTTTGGGCATTGCGTAAAATCTGCAAGGCTTTCTTATATTTTTCACCAGACGCATTGGTTTCTTCCACCAGGGTGTTGATAGCTTTATTGACTTTATAACTGGAGATCAGGCTCATGGTCTAGGTTACGTTCATCGTATTCAATCGCTGCGTTTTCTGCGGTTGCATTTACATTCTTCCCGCCGGGTTTTGTCCGGCAAGGGCTTTTACCCGCTAAGGGCTTTTACCGTTTTGCGGGCAAACAGGCAAAGACGGTTTCTTTCCATTCCCTATTGGAAACGGTAGAAGTCAGAATGGTTTATACAGAACGCCCCGGTGGACTCAAAAGAGATATCTCTTTGGAGGTTTTTGTTTGCCAGTCGTTCTCTATCCTTGCCGACTTCCAGGTAAAGCCCAATCCAGTTTCCCCAGGCTACCCAATAATTGTACTAATTTTAACCAATATGGTCATTATAATCCTATCAGGAATAGATACGATACTTTTACGATTGGATTTTTTCAATCTGTTGGTTTTTCCAGATATTATACTGTTTTTATTGTTGCTAACCATGAGTTTCCCGTTTGCGGGCTTAGTTGGTGACTTATCTGGCTGTGTGTGCGAAACTATGATTTTAAATTATGGTATATCAAGTCTCGCTGTTATATTAATTCTAGATAAAAAGTCTTATTATGCAATCATATCGTGTGTTTGGATTATTTCTGTTTTTGTTAACCACCGTTGCCTCTGCCGGAGATTTTGAAACGGCCAGCGCTGCTTATCAGGAAGGAAACTACCTCAAGGCGAGAGCAATGTTTGAACAACTGGCTCAAGAGGGTGATGTCAAAGCGCAGGTCAAGTTTGCGCAAATGCTCGATAAGGGTCAAGGTGGGGCGAAAAGCTATAAGAAGGCGATTTTGTGGTACCGCCAGGCTGCGGTTAGGAGTTATCCGGAGGCTCAGTACTACATGGGAGTGAAATACATTAATGGCCATGGGGTACCAAAGAACGAAATTGTGGCTTATGCCTGGTTTGCCGTGGCACTGGATAATGGTTATGCCAAAGCCGCGCAGCCGTTAAAAGTACTTAATACCACCATGGAAAGTGCAGCCAGACAACAAGCTTTACAACTGGCGGGTGGGCCTTTAGCCGCAATAACCCACATGACGCCGCAAACACAGGAAGCTAAACCCAACACTGCCGACACAGAAAACTCTCGCTCCGATTCCAGCAGAAAGTCTCGGCGTTCCAGGTATTAATAAAGCTTCAATGGGCGAATATCTGGGGGCTGGCCATAGCGGATGAAAAGCTTTTAGCGAGCCCTTAGCGGGTGAAAAGCCCTTAGCGGGATGGGGCGGGTTGTGATTTTTTGGTCGATCTGGATTGCGGGTCGCGCCGGATGGTTTTTCGACGGTCTTCCGTCACCAGGAAGCCGTGGGTATCTACATAAGGGTAGGGATGCCCACAATTACCCGCACGCCGCTCGTTACCGGTCCGTTGTTCAATGGTTTGCGGTTTACTGGCCAATGTGGTCCCCAAGGTTATTTTGCGACCAGTATTGTAATGCAAAGCTGATCCGGTGAGCAACCGTAATGCCGGAGTTGTGGCTGTAGATGCCCATTTATTGATCTAAATCGTTATTTGAGTGGTTAAGTAAAACGTTTCTTGCAGGTGACATGTGGATAATTTGTTGGCAAATCCAGCGGTACAGTCGGCAGTGTTGCCAATGGTGTTGGCCTTGGCTTGGGTTTTTGGTTTCAGGCACAGGCCCATCTGGGCCGGCTTGGCGGGTTTGCTGGCTTTTGGCATAACCGTTTACTTTGTGAACGGAATGCAATGGTTACCCTTGACCTCAACCCGCAAAATCATTATCTCGGCAGGAATATTCGCCATCTTGGGTGTTTTGTGGGACTGGATCCAAACGTGGCGGGAAACAATACAGAAAAACAATCCAACTGTTCGTTTTGGTTTGACTGTTTTAATAGCACTCATTGCTTTGACCTGGGTGTTGTGGCCCTTATTACTGCGGTCTCTGCAATGGCATCATGGCGTGCTGTTCCTGTTTGTCGCTTGGCAGGTGTCGGCGCAGGAGCTTTTGAGACACAGAAAGGTAACCGTCACAGCAACGATTAACCCGGTGGCTTTGGGTATAGGTGTTTCTTTGGTGTGTTTATTGGGGGCCAGTGCTTTGTACGGACAGTTGGCCACACCGTTCAGTGTGGTGGTCGGTGTTTGGTTATTGTTTTATTTATTGAAAAAAACTGGCGCCGATTTGCCGACTGGCCTATATTTACCGGCAGTCATGGTTCCGGCGATATTGGCCGCAGCAGCGACAGTATATGCCAGTTTGCCTCTGTCCAGTTTGGCATTCATTGCATTGATACCGTTGATGGCCTATATTCCCCTGGCGCCAAATTTATCCGTATGGATAACTCTTCTGTTACACGGACTGCTGGCCTTGATACCGGTTGGAGCTGTTGTAATTTATTTGTTGTTGCAGGCTAGTCAAGAGTCTGCTTACTATGGTTAAGCAAAGTGCTATGGTTAAGCAAAGTGCTATGGTTAAGCAAAGAGCTATGGCTGAGCAAAGAATTGCGGTTTGGCTGATATGACAAGGCAGGTATTGAAATAATATTTTTACCTGGTGTTTAAAGTGCGTTCGATAAATTTGCTTTCAAAAGGAGATGTTCCATATGGTTAGATTGTCCACTGTGTTGGGTTTGTTATTGGCTATGGTCAGCGCGAATGCATTTTCGGCCGGCTACACGATCGATCCCGCGCATACATATCCACATTTCAAGATAAGTCATCTGGGTTTTTCTACCATGCTGGGGCGGTTTAACGTGTCTTCAGGAAAACTGACCATGGATAGAGCCAAGGGTACCGGTTCCGTGGAAATTGAAGTGGACGTAAACTCCATTGATACGGGGCATGCCAAACGCGATAAACATCTACGTTCGCCGGATTTTTTTAATGTGGCGGAGTTTCCTAAAATGACCTTTAAGTCCACCAAAGTGAACATTAAAAAAGACAACAGCGCAGTGGTTAAAGGGAATCTTACATTGATGGGAATTACCAAACCGATAACTCTGAACGTGAAAAGCATTAACTGTGGCGTCCATCCTTTTTCCAAAAAAGACGTTTGTGGCTTTGATGCTACAGGATCTTTCAAGCGTTCGGATTTTGGTATGAAATACGGTTTACCCGCCATTGGTGACGACGTGACACTGATCATTGAAGCGGAAGCCGGCAAGGACTGATACGCTTTAACATTGGCCGGGCCCCTGGGCCCGGTCAGATTCAGGCAATCAGTAGTTGGTTAAAAGGTTGTACTTGAACGGTAGATCCTGCTTCCAAACCGTCACAGGATTCCGGCAAAATGATAAAGCAGTTGGCTTTGCTCATGGAACTGAGTATGCCGGAGCCTTGTTCTCCACAAACCCGTACCTGCAACTGACCGTTCCGGCTGTGCTCCATAATTCCTCGTTGAAATTCCATTCGCCCCGGTACTTTTTTAATAGCCGTAGAACAAGGTAGTTCCAGGGCTATGGCCTCGGTTTGAGGTTTGCCACTGAGTGTATTTAGTGTTGGTAAAACAAACTGGTAAAATGTCACCATGGTAGACACCGGATTGCCGGGCAGTCCGAAAAAAAGGCATTCATTGATGCGGCCGAAAGCCAGAGGCTTGCCCGGTTTCATAGCGATGCGCCAAAAGTTAACCACACCGAGTTTATCCAGAGCTTGCTTGACGAAATCCGCGTCACCAACCGAAACACCGCCGGAGGTGATGATGACATCGGATTGTGTCGCGGCTTGCAGTAACGCCTTTTCAGTTGCCGCCTGATTGTCGGGTATGGTGCCCAAATCCAAGATTTCCGCCCCACAGCGTTTCAACATGCCATACAAAGTATATCGATTACTGTCGTATATTTGACCTTCCTGTAAGGGGGTTCCGACACTTTGCAGTTCGTTGCCGGTGGAAAAAAACGTGACCCGGACCCGGCGAAATACCCGAAATTCATTGATCCCCAGGGAAGCCAACAGTCCCAATTCTGCCGGGCCAATACTTTGGCCTCGCTGTAGGACAACACTGTCTTTGGCAATATCCTCACCGGCATGACGTACGTTTTGGCCAGGTTGGTGACAGGGATTAAAGCGAATACGATCATCTGACCGTTGTACGTGTTCCTGCATAATAACGGTATCGGTTCCTGGAGGCATTTTTCCGCCTGTCATAATGCGGGCACATTGGCCCCGCTGAATCTCGCCGCTATAGGGTGAACCCGCCATCACCGTGGCGACGACTTGAAGGTCAATAGCGGCGTCACTGGCAGGTTCGCTAATGAGATCGTCAGCGCGGACTGCATAACCATCCATGGCGGAGTTGGTATAAGGCGGTACTTCCATGGGAGAGTGGATAGGGTCGTAAACCACACGATTAAGACCGTCTCGTAAAGCGAGTTTTTCCCACGTTGGAACCGGTTCCACCTGAGACCTTATTTTCTCTAATGCGTGTTTGACGCTAAGGCTGTTGGGATCGTGTTCATCCATGCAGCTGGGGTTGGTGGGGACAGGTTGCTTAGTACTCATAGTTGCTTAGTACTCATAGGTGAGGAGTTCGGTTCACTATTTTAGTTGCCAAAGGAGGGAATAATAACCGGCACTGTTGCAGATAACAACGTTGCAGGCCGCACAATAACGGTACTGATAACAGATAGGAACGTCAGGGATCGTGGCGTCATGTCTCTGACGAAAAGTAAGCAGGGTTATATAACTGCGTCTTTCCACTCGCCGGTGTAAAGAACTTTATAGCCGTTGTTGCTTTTCACAATTTTATACGGACCACCAAAGCGTGTTTCCCAGGCCTGACGGATATCTTTTGCGGTTTCAACCGTTTCGCTCCAAACGGAATACGGTCGTGTTTCGCTGGATATCAATTGGTCTGTCATACCATGACTCGCAGGGCCGTTGGGAGCTGCGATCTTCGGCGCTTCCGGTAAATACATCCAATGCGTCGGTTCGCATTTATTGCGTCGTTCATGGGTAAACCAAGCCGTATTATCGTACCAGGCTCGGAAACAACCGTCGCCAGGTGCATAGGCGAGAACATCTTCAGATGTCACGGGTAATTGATCGGTAACACTGATCCAATTCATGTGAAAACTCCAGCTTTAGTGTTGCAGAGTAAATCAGAAATCCAGTGGGAACTCTTAGATCAAATACAGTGCATTTTCTGACCAAGGTTCCAAAAATGAAACAGCGGAATTAACTGTCTTATAATTTAACACCGTTTAAGAGGCTACTTCAAACTTTTTTATGAACACGTCACCTGTTATCATTAATGTGGAATTAGATGAATTAAAAATGATAAAGCCGCTTTACTCGATTTCAATCAGTACTTCATCTGGGTTAACGTTTTCACCTTTGGTCACATAGATTTTAACCACCTTCCCTGCAATAGTGGCTTGGATTTCTGTTTCCATTTTCATCGCTTCAGTGACCAAAACCGGATCACCCGCTGCAACGGTATCGTTTTCCTTGACCAATACATCCACTATAGTGCCAGGCATGGAGGTGGTGACATGGCCAGGTTTGGTGGCTTTGGGTCGACTACTGCCTTTGCTGTGTTTTCTCAGTTCTGTCGGTGGTGGTGCGCCATTGGAATAAAGCGCCAATTGATCCAGAGTCTCCACCATGATTTCTTCCGGAAAGCCGTCAACGTTAATATAGAAAGCGCGTTTGTCTTCGGATTGATGTCCGGTCCCATTGACCTTAATGTGATAGCTTTCACCGTGGAGCACCACATTAAATTCCGTGGCTGCCATGCAATAGTCCGGTGCGGAGTCTGAGCCGGGAGGTAGCAGGGGTTCCGGCTCCAAGGTACCGTTTTGACGCTGTTGCAAAAAATCGCGACCGATTTCCGGGAACATGGCAAAAATCAGAACGTCATCGTCGTTTTGTGCCAGGTCCTTTATTTCCGCACGCAGATTCTGCATTTCCGGGTCCAGCAAATCCGCAGGGCGGCAATCGATAATATCCGCATTACCAATCGCTTGTTGCTGCAAAGATTCGTTAACCTGCCCGGGCGGTTTACCGTAACGGCCTTGCATATACAATTTAACTTCATTGGTGATGGTCTTGTAGCGTTTGTCCGTGAGCACATTGAGTACGGCCTGAGTCCCCACGATTTGGGAAGTGGGGGTGACCAGCGGCGGGTAACCCAGATCTTTGCGGACTCTGGGGATCTCCGCCAATACCTCGTTCATACGGTTTAAAGCGCCTTGTTCCCGCAATTGATTGGATAGGTTGGAAATCATCCCCCCCGGCACCTGGTTGATCTGAACCCGAGTATCGACCCCCGTATATTCACTTTCGAATTGGTGGTATTTTTTGCGTACGTTTTGAAAATAAAAACCAATTTCCTGCAAGGAGCTCAAATCCAGGCCGGTATCATAGAGAGTGCCTTTTAAGGCGGCGACCATGCTTTCCGTAGGCGGATGGCTGGTGCCGCCCGATAAGGTGGAAATAGCCGTGTCAATATGATAGCAGCCCGATTCGATGGCTTTGAGTTGACACATACTGGCTAATCCGGATGTGGTATGGGAGTGCAGGTGTACCGGAACTTTAAGTTCCGCCACCATGGCTTTGACCAACTTTTCTGTAGCATCCGGTGTCAGCAGACCCGCCATATCTTTAATGGCGATGCTGTCAGCTCCCATTTTTTCCAGGGCCAGGGCCATTTCCACAAAAGTGTCGATTCCATGGACTGGGCTGGTGGTGTATGAGATAGCGGCTTGCGCATGTTTGTTTTCTATTTTCACCGATTCAATAGATACTTGCATATTCCTAATGTCGTTCAAGGCATCAAAGACTCTAAACACATCCACGCCATTACTGGCAGACTGTTTTACAAAGGCCTTAACCACATCGTCGGAGTAATGGCGGTAACCCAGCAGATTTTGGCCTCGCAACAACATTTGTAAGGGGGTGTTAGGCAGATGTTCCTTTAGCTGTCGTAAGCGATCCCAGGGATCTTCTTTTAAAAACCGAATACAAGCGTCAAAAGTGGCACCACCCCAAACCTCAAGGGACCAGAAGCCGATGCTGTCCAATTTGTTACAGATAGGAATCATGTCTTCAGTTCTCATGCGTGTCGCCAGCAGAGACTGGTGTGCATCGCGCAAAACGGTGTCAGTGATGTGTACTTTTTGCATTATTGGTTCTGAACTCCCTTGGTTGTCTTTGTTTACCTGCCGTTACAATCCCATGTGTGCTGCCAACGCTGCGGCAATGGCCGCAGCGATATGGCGTGAGGATCGACGAACGGAGTAGTTCACCAGTTCCGGGTGAGCCTCAACAAATCCGGTGTTGAATTTCCCCGTGCGAAATTCTGCGGATTTGAGGATTTCAATTTGGTAGGGGATAGTGGTTTTTACCCCGTAAACCCGAATGTCGTTTAACGCGCGAATTGAGCGATCCAACAGTGCATCCCAATCCAATGCCCAAACGGTCAGTTTGGCACACATGGAATCGTAATAAGGTGGGATGTCATAACCGGAGTAGATAGCTGCATCCGTACGCACACCGGGACCTCCGGGAGCCAGATACCGGGTCACGCGTCCGAAACTGGGTAGAAAATCGTTTTTGGGGTCCTCTGCGTTGATACGGAACTCCATGGCGAACCCCCGTCGTTGGATGTCCTCCTGTCCGTATCGCAACTGCAATCCGGAGGCGATGCGAATTTGTTCCTGGACGATATCGATGCCGGTAATTTGTTCGGTCACCGTGTGTTCCACTTGCAGACGTGTGTTCATTTCCATGAAGTAGAAGCTTTCCGTGTCGTCCATAAGAAACTCCACTGTGCCGGCATTCTCGTAATTCACGGCAGTGGCGGCTCGCACGGCTAAATCGCCCAAGGTTTCTCTTTGCTTTTGATTTAACTGGGGCGAGGGGGCGATTTCAATGAGTTTTTGGTGGCGTCGCTGGATGGAGCAGTCCCTTTCGAATAAGTGCACTACTTGACCGTGTTGATCAGCCAGGATTTGCGCTTCTATGTGTCGTGGGTTATCAATGCATTTTTCAACGAAAATATCAGTGCTGCCAAAGGCTTTGCTGGCTTCCGAAATGACCCGGGAAAAATTACGTTGTAAGGCTGCCTCGTTTTCACAGCGGCGAATACCGCGTCCGCCACCACCGGCTGTGGCTTTTAACATTACCGGGTAGCCGATTTTGGCGGCTACCGTTTTGGCCTCATCCACGTTAGCCACATTGCCTTCACTGCCTGGGATGACGGGAACTCCGGCGGCGATCATAGCCTGGCGAGCCTCAATTTTGTTGCCCATTTTACGAATGACTGCTGCGCTGGGGCCAATGAATCGCACCCCGCGTTTGGCGCATATCTCTGAAAGTAAGGGGTTTTCCGACAAAAACCCATAGCCGGGATGGAGACCGTCACAACCGGCTTCCACCGCCAAATTGACGATACGGTGGGCATTTAGATAGCCCGCGACACTATCCGGCCCGAGGCTGTAGGATTCATCGGCTTTTTTTACGTGAAGAGAATAGCGATCTGCGTCGGTGTAGACGGCCACGGATTTTATGCCCATTTCAGCGCAGGCGCGTGCAATTCTGACGGCAATTTCCCCGCGGTTGGCTATCAGTATTTTTTTAATCAATGGCCACCTTTCCTTAACTCTTAATTACCGGCAAGTCTTAAACAAATGAAATTATAGACCCAAATGTGCAGAATATATCAATAAGTAATTGACCAAGCACAAAAAATCAACACATTGGATATAGCCATTCAAATTATAATGAAATGACGTAGAAAATTAACTGTTTGTATTAAAAAAGAGTATGGGAATTTTTATAACCAAAATTGCGGTTTTGCGCCAGTCCGTAAACCCCATTCCCACAAAATTTTCTTTGTGGGAGACACAATGTGTGAACTCATCCAAATAAAGAATTTTGACAAAGGTTTTAATTGCTTATACCATTGCGCGTTTATGTTGAAGCAGCTCCCCGAGCTTATAGAACCGCTGCGATTGGCGGAAAAGCACCGAGTCCTCAAAGGCGAATTGCCGCTGTCGAGAATGGATCGACTGGCAGATTTCCTGCTGGATTCTTCGGGCACAGTGGCGATCGACTTGGAATTCAGCATTGACGCAAACCGTTGGTCAGTGGTGAAAGGCAAGGTAGAGGCGCAACTGATGTTGCAATGCCAACGTTGTATGGAAGCTATGGAATATCCGCTGCGGCTTCGGGTGAACTTGGGTATAGTATCATCTGCGGATTTGCCCCGCCTCCCCGAACAGTATGAGCCTTTGTTGCTGGATACTGAACAACTGGCATTAATAGACATAGTAGAGGATGAATTAATCCTGGGTTTACCTGATGTGGCGTCACATAAGCCGGGAGACTGCGAAGTTAAGGCAGCAGGCGGAAAATCCGGGAAAGGCGGCAAGGTTCGCGGCGGCAACCGTACGGGTGGCACCGTTGAAATCAATGCAGGCGCCGCGACAGAAAGTCCGGGTAAGCCCGAACGGGAAAACCCTTTCAAGGTGTTGGAGCAATTGAAATCCAACAAGAAAGATAAAGATTAAACATGTTTTGTAAGTATTAAGAGGAAAATCTGATGGCGGTTCAACAAAACAAAAAGTCTCCTTCCAAGCGTGGTATGAGAAGGGCCCATGACGGACTGAAAAGCCGTGCATTATCCATCGAGGCCACGACGGGTGAGACGCACTTGCGTCATCACATCAGCCCTGATGGCTACTACCGTGGCCGAAAAGTCGTTGCCGGCAAAAGCGACGATTAAGATTGGGTAATATTTGTCCAGCTCAGACTCATCTTTAGGCAGCAGCCGTGCACGGACTGCTGCCCATTCCCAAATAAAATATAAAATAATTACAAGGTATTTATGACTGAATCCGTCACAATAGCCTTGGACGCAATGGGTGGCGACACCGGTCCAATGGTCACGGTGCCTGCTGCTTTGGATGTTTTGAAAGAAAATCCCCATATCCATATAATCTTAGTGGGGAGGGAGACTGTACTTCAGGAAGAATTGGCAAAACACAACTATTCCTCTGCTCGCTTGGAAATACTCCATGCCGAACAAACGGTGGAGATGGATGATTTACCTTCGCATGCCCTGCGAAACAAGAAAAACTCGTCTATGCGGGTTGCGATTAACCTGGTCAAAGAAGGGCGGGCCCAGGCTTGTGTTAGCGCCGGAAATACGGGAGCATTAATGGCTACAGCCCGTTTCGTGTTGAAAACCATCGCGGGTGTGGATCGACCGGCGATTATTGTGGCGTTACCGGCCGTAACAGGCCAGACCCATGTTTTGGATATGGGGGCCAATGTGGACAGTAGTGCAGAGAATCTGTTTGAATTTGCTGTCATGGGTTCGGTATTGACCAGCGCCGTAGAAAATATCGAGTCGCCTACAGTGGGCTTGCTCAATATTGGCGAAGAGGAAATGAAAGGGAACGAGAGGGTGAAGGAGACCACACGTTTGCTGGCTGCCAGCAACCTTAACTACATCGGTTATGTAGAAGGTGATGATGTTTACAAAGGCAGTGCGGATGTGGTGGTATGTGACGGATTTGTGGGGAACGTCTCCCTGAAAACCGCTGAAGGCGTGGCCGCCTTAATCAGCCATTTCATGAAACAGGAATTTAAACGCAATTGGTTTACCAAATTGGCCGGTTTGATTGCATTACCGGTCCTCAAAGCCTTCAAGAATAAAATAGATCCTCGTCGGTATAACGGTGCGACCTTAATCGGTTTGCGGGGCATTGTAGTCAAAAGTCACGGTGGTGCGGATAAAACCGCGTTTGCATATGCGATTCGCGAAGCAGTTATACAAGTGGAAAAAAATGTACCCGCCCGCATCGCCAAACAATTGGAAACGGTATTGTCAGAGAGGCAAGCGGTTTGAAATATTCAAAAATTGTGGGAACCGGCGGCTATCTGCCGGAAAAAGTGCTCACGAACCATGATCTGGAGCAAATGGTAGAAACTACTGATCAATGGATTACGGATCGTACCGGCATTAAGAAACGCCATGTCGCAGCAGACAATGAAACCACCTGCGATTTGGCGGAGAAAGCAGCTCGAGCGGCTATTGAAGCGGCCGGGTTGATTCCCACGGATATAGACCTGATTGTTTTAGCGACCACTACACCCAATCAAGTGTTTCCCAGTACCGCTTGCTTGTTACAGCAACGGTTGGGGATTCATGGCTGTGCGGCCTTTGATGTTCAAGCGGTATGTACCGGTTTTGTTTACGCCCTCGGTGTGGCGGACAAGTTTATTCGTACGGACAGTGCGACCAATGTACTGGTCGTGGGGGCAGAAACCTTATCTCGAATTGTGGATTGGAGCGACCGCTCTACTTGTGTTTTGTTTGGAGATGGTGCGGGCGCTGTGGTGCTGCAGGCCGGCGATGAGCCGGGCATTTTGTCTACCCATTTGCATGCGGATGGACAATACAAAGATTTATTAACCGTACCTCACGGTGTATCCGATGGCTACGATAAAGTCATTAAGGGTGAGGCATTTATTAAAATGCAAGGTAATGAAGTGTTCAAGATGGCGGTCAACACCCTGGGTCGCATCGTCGATGAAACCTTATCGGCAAATAAAATGGCAAAATCCGATGTGGATTGGCTGGTGCCACACCAAGCCAATATACGGATTATTGCAGCGACAGCGAAAAAATTAAAAATGTCTATGGATCATGTTGTGGTAACTGTGCAAGAACATGGCAACACCTCCGCTGCATCAGTGCCTTTGGCTTTGGATGTGGCTATCCGCGATGGCAGGATTAAGCGTGGTGATACTGTGTTACTGGAAGCTTTTGGTGGTGGTTTCACCTGGGGCTCCGCCTTACTACGATATTGATGGCGCACGCTGTTCAATAAAAAGAATTTAATAAGCAGGATAGAGAAATATGTCATTAGCATTTGTATTTCCCGGGCAAGGGTCACAGTCAGTCGGCATGTTGACGGCTTTGGCGGAACAATTCCCTGTGGTTACACAAACCTATGAGCTTGCTTCCCAGGTGCTTAACTATGATTTATGGGATGTGGTTCAGAACGGGCCGGTTGAGAAGCTCAACCAAACCGATGTAACGCAACCCGCTATGTTATGCGCCGGTGTTGCTGTTTGGAGAGTGTGGCAGGAAAAACAAGGTCCACAACCCACCGTCCTGGCAGGACACAGCTTGGGTGAATATACTGCCTTGGTTTGTGCTGGTGTATTGGAATTAAAAGATGCGGTTGCCCTGGTGGCGGATCGCGGCCGTTTCATGCAGGAAGCGGTTCCTGCCGGTGAGGGCGCGATGGCTGCTATTATCGGCTTGGAAGACGCACAGGTGATAAAGGCCTGTGAGGACTCAACACAAGATGAAGTGGTGCAGGCGGTAAATTTTAATTCTCCGGGACAGGTCGTAATTGCCGGTAACACGGCAGCAGTGGAACGCGCAGTAGAGGCGTGCAAATCCGCAGGCGCCAAACGGGCCTTGGTACTACCCGTTAGTGTTCCATCCCATTGTCAATTGATGGAGCCGGCAGCGCACTATTTGGCGGAACGATTGCGAAATATTAGTTTTAACTCTGCTGCAATCGCTGTCATCAACAATGTTGATGTCAGTGTGAGCAACGAGGCGGACGAAGTAAAAGACGCTTTGGTGAGACAGTTGTGTAATCCGGTACGTTGGGTTGATACAGTGAATAAAATGGCTGCTGATGGCGTCGATACCATTGTGGAATGCGGTCCGGGTAAGGTATTAATGGGGTTGAACAAACGCATTAATCGTAAAGTCAATAATTTCAGCGTTTTTTCACCCGAGAGCATTGATGAAGCCATAGTAGCGCTGGGATAGAGCGGATAAGAGCAGCGCCGGGTGGATAAGAGCAGCGCCGGGCGGATAAGTACAGAGGGGAGAAATATGGGATTGGATAATGAAATTGCATTGGTTACGGGAGCCAGCCGCGGTATTGGTCAGGCTATTGCCTTAAAACTCGGCCAAGGCGGAGCTATCGTGATTGGTACAGCCACCAGTCAATCCGGAGCAGATGCTATTAGTGCCTATTTGGAGCAGGCAGGTATTAAAGGCGCCGGGTTTGTCCTCGATGTCACCAGTCAGGCGTCAGTGGATGCGGTTTTGCAGCAAATACAAGAACAGTTTGGCGCACCCGGCATTCTGGTCAATAACGCCGGCATTACGAAAGACAATTTACTCATGCGCATGAAGGATGAAGAATGGCAGGCCATTATGGATACCAATCTCACCTCTGTATATCGGTTGAGTAAAGCTTGCTTAAAGACCATGATGAAA
This sequence comes from Gammaproteobacteria bacterium, assembly GCA_029882975.1. Taxonomy (NCBI): domain Bacteria; kingdom Pseudomonadati; phylum Pseudomonadota; class Gammaproteobacteria; species Gammaproteobacteria bacterium. The sequence goes on along the minus strand of JAOUJW010000030.1, from coordinate 20,680 downwards.
GCGAGGGCTGGGCGTATCATTAGCATTAGTTCTGTCGTGGGAGCGTCCGGGAATGCAGGCCAAACCAACTATGCAGCAGCTAAAGCCGGTTTGATCGGTTTTACCAAATCATTGGCACGTGAAGTGGGGTCCAGAGGTATAACCGTTAATGCTGTGGCACCGGGTTTTATTGATACCGATATGACCAAGGCTTTACCAGAGAAGCACAGAGAGGCTTTATTAAAGGATATTCCTCTGAGTCGCCTGGGGCAACCGGAAGAAATTGCGGCTGCTGTAGCGTTTTTAGCGTCGTCTGATGCCGCTTATATTACCGGTGAAACCATTCATGTGAATGGTGGAATGGTTATGAGCTGAGCACTTTTTGCCGCGAAAAGTCAAAAAAAATGATATATATCAAACAGATGTTGTGATTGTTTAGAGTCTGTTTGAAAGATAAATTAACTTGTAACTAACCCCGGTTTTCAATAGAATACCGTCCGCAGCTAGAACTAGATTCGCTGTTATTTTAACTATTGGGAGGATTTGTCCAAAATGAGCACCGTTGAGGAACGAGTAAAGAAAATCGTTGTTGAACAACTAGGCGTTAAGGAAGAAGAAGTAACCAATGAGTCTTCCTTCGTCGATGACTTGGGTGCAGACTCCCTTGATACAGTGGAATTAGTCATGGCACTTGAAGAGGAATTTGAAACTGAAATTCCTGACGAAGATGCGGAGAAAATTACCACCGTACAGCAGGCAACTGATTACATCAATAAAAACCTAAGCTAACTGACTTGGGGATTCAAACCAGGGGCCGCTTGATCGCGCTAGTGATCGCGGCCTTTTGTATTTTGGCGTAACCCTTTGCGTAACCAAAAGGAGCCTACTCTGATTGAGTTGAGCGCTTAATCAGAAGCTCCCTAGAACATGAGGCGAGTTTTTTGAGTAAGCGACGCGTTGTAATTACTGGAATAGGCATGGTTTCCCCGGTGGGGTTAACCGCCCAGGAATCCTGGCAAAATATATTGGAAGGGAAAAGCGGCATCGCGCCGTTGACGCATTTTGATGTCAGCGATTACCCCACGCGCTTTGGTGGATCAGTAAAAGGTTTTAACGTCGAAGATTATATTCCGCGTAAAGACGTTAAAAAAATGGATCCCTTTATCCATTACGGCATCGCCGCTGGAACCCAAGCTTTGAAAGATTCCGGTTTGGAAATTACCGAAGAAAATGCCCCCAGGGTAGGTGTATTTATTGGTTCGGGTATTGGCGGTGTTACCGGAATTGAAAAGGGCCACGACGCTTACTTACAGGGCGGACCCCGAAAAATTTCGCCCTTTTTCGTCCCTGCTAATATTATCAATATGATTTCGGGAAACTTCTCCATCATGTTCGGCCTCAAAGGTCCCAATCTGGCCATAACCACCGCTTGCACCACAGGCACACATTGTATTGGTGATGCCGGTCGTTTAATAGAATACGGCGATGCCGATGTTATGGTGGCCGGCGGTGCTGAAATGGCGTGTTCTTATACCGGTTTAGGCGGGTTCTGCGCGGCTAAGGCCTTGTCGACACGCAATGATGACCCGGAAACGGCCAGTCGTCCCTGGGATTTGGATCGGGATGGATTTGTATTGAGCGATGGTGCCGGGGTTGTGGTCCTGGAAGAGTACGAACATGCGAAAAAGCGTGGCGCAAAAATTTACGCCGAATTGCTGGGCTTTGGTCTCAGTGGCGATGCGTATCATATGACGTCTCCTTCACCTATGGGAGACGGGGCGAGACGCTGCATGGAAAACGCTTTGAGAAATTCCGGTGTGAACAAGTCTGATGTGAATTACATTAACGCTCATGGCACCTCTACCAAAGCAGGCGATAAAGGTGAAACAGATGCTGTAAAAGGTTTGTTTGGAGATTTAGCTTATAAAATTCCCATGAGTTCCACCAAGTCCATGACCGGGCATTTGCTGGGCGCAGCCGGTGGTATCGAAGCCATTTTCACTGCTTTGGCTCTGCGAGATCAAGTGGCACCACCCACCATCAACCTCATCACCCCCGACCCGGAATGTGATCTGGATTATGTACCTCACACAGCAAGGGAACTGACCATGAACGTGGCAATCTCCAATTCCTTCGGCTTTGGCGGCACCAACGGAACCATCGTCTTAGGTAAAGCTGAGTAATTTAGTGAACTCATGCACCTGTCCGTGCTGATATCCTTTTTTTTGGCCGGTCGTATTTTAGCGAGTCGTTTTGCAAGTCGTAAGTTGCATCCCGATAACACATGATGCAACTTACGGCCGGCACCAAAAGTTCTGCTTTCATTCACAGCTATGATCTGAGCGCCCACTACGAAACAGATCTATTACAGTTACATCAACTGAATTCCCAACGCTATCCTTATTTGCTGGAATCTGTCGCTCACAGTTCCGCAAACGGACACTACGATATACTGTTCGCCTTTCCTCAATTCAGTTTGGTTCTGGATCCTCTAAACGGATTACACTATACAGCCCACGGACCGGATGCAGAACCGGACATACCGCAAAATGCTTGTGCTCAAACCTTTCTGGATGAGTTTGACTATCGATTTAAACAGAACCGCGTGGATGAGGGTGGGAAGGACCTTGGTGTTCCATTTTTGGGTGGCTGGTTTGTTTATTTGGGTTATGAGTTGGCGCAGCAAATTGAGCCGGTTTTGCAGTTGCCGCAGCCGGATCGTGAACCGGTGGCTTACGCTACCCGAATTCCGGTAGCCATTGTTCGTGACGCCCGCCTCAAGCGGCTATTGTTGGTATGGGAATCCTCTTTTGCACTGTGTTCGCAAATAAGGGATCAGGTGTTACAGGATCTTACAGAGGCCACAGCCTCGTTGCCGGGCGACAGTGTTTGCAACAACGTTGAGGAAGAAGAACCGCAACGGTATATTTCCAGCGTTAAGGCCATTAAGTCTTACATTAAGGAAGGCGACGTGTTTCAGGTAAACCTGTCACGCCGATGGAATATGGAATTTAACGGCGACTATACCCAGCTCTATCGCCGATTGCGCCGTCATAATCCTGCTTCTTATTTTGGACTGGCCAAATTCCAGCAGCATATTATTATGAGTTCTTCACCGGAACGTCTGGTTCGCGTTACCGGCGATGTGGTGGAAACCAGGCCCATAGCCGGTACGCGCCCCACGGCCCATATAGCCGCGGACGATAGTGCTTATAAATCCGAATTGATGTCACATCCAAAGGAACGTGCCGAACACGTGATGTTGATTGATCTGGAACGCAACGACCTTGGACGCATTTGCCGTCCGGGCAGTATCCATGTTAACGAACTGATGGTGTTGGAATCCTATGCCCATGTGCATCATATTGTCTCCAACATCAAGGGGCGCTTGTTAAAGGGAACCACACCCGGTGAGGTGATTAAGGCCGTGTTTCCCGGAGGCACTATTACCGGTTGCCCTAAAGTCCGGTGTATGGAAATCATTGCCGAACTGGAACAGCAGGCACGAGGTGCCTATACCGGCTCCATAGGATATATCAATCATAACGGTGATATGGATTTTAATATTTTGATTCGGACGATGAAACTATGCGACAACCATTTGAGTTTGCGTGCCGGTGCCGGAATTGTGGCTGATTCTGAGCCACAATGGGAATTGGAAGAAACCAGGGCCAAAGCCAGGGGTATCTTGTTGGCTTTAGGTTTACTTAAATGATCTAACGCCAATATGACTTTAACCCAGTTAATCAACGGTAGACCCGAAGATCAAATTTCCGCATCTGACCGGGGATTGTTCTATGGTGACGGTCTTTTCGAAACCGTACGGGTTCAACAGGGTCACCTGTGTTTATGGTCGTTACACCTGCAGCGCCTCCGTTCCGGTTGTGAGCGATTGGGGATAGCCGTGCCGGATTCGACCCTGTTAGAGCACGAAGCCGTATCATTGCTTTGTGGAGAGGATTTGGAAGTCATAAAAATAATAGTGACACGGGGCGTAGGGCAGCGGGGATTTGCTGTTACCGGTACTGAATCACCCACAAGAATTGTGATGCACCAGAAGTTTCCTCGCTATAAGTCCGATTTTTGGCGTTCAGGTATCCGCATGCGCTTTTGCCGGACTCGACTGGCTATACAACCGGCATTAGCAGGGCTAAAACACCTGAATTGTTTACAGCAGGTACTGGCCAGAAGGGAATGGGACGACCCGGAAATCCAAGAGGGCATCATGCTAAACAATGACAATGAAGTAGTGGAAGGTTGTATGAGCAATATTTTTCTGGTGAAAAACAACCGTATTATGACTCCGGACTTATCGTTATGCGGTGTTGCCGGAGTTATGCGTCACCATATATTGAAATTGGCTCAAGACCTGGGAATTGAGCTCGATATTACAAGCGTGACGCCACAAGACTTGCGGGATGCAGAGGAAATATTCGTCAGTAACAGTTTGATTGGGGTTTGGCCCGTACGACAGTTGGAACAACATCTGTATACTGTAGGTCCCATTACACAAGAGATTATGGAACGATTACAATATTTCCGGTAACCATTTCTGGTAACTTTTATGGTAACCCACAGAGATAAGAACGATTTATGAAAAATGTTGTTTACAAACTGGTCGGAGCGGGCGTTTTAATCGGGAGTTTGGCTGGGGGTTGGGTTTACATGGCGTTTGATCGGTTTTTAAACACACCCATGCAGACACTGGCCGAAGGTCAAGCAGTGGAAATTAAATCCGGGCAAACCCTCACGCATTTTTCCAAAAATCTTTTTGAACAAAAAATTATCGATCATCCTCGATATTTGGTTTGGTATGGGCGGGTGATGGGTAAGGCGGACAAGATCAAAGTGGGTGAATATTTCATCAACAGGGATATGACGCCGAAAACTCTGTTCGATAAAATCACCCGCGGCCAAACCATTCAGTATTCCGCTACCTTTGTGGAAGGCTGGACCTTTAGGGAGTTAATGACCGAGTTACAAAAAAACCCCAATCTGAAACATACCTTAACCGATCTCAGTGCCAAGCACGTGATGGCTTCTCTGGGATTGGAAGGGACACACCCTGAGGGCTGGTTTTTGCCGGACACTTATAATTTTCCCCGCGGTACCACGGATGTGGAATACCTACAGCGCGCCTATAAAGCTATGAAGCAATATTTGGAGACCGAATGGGAAAAACGTGCCGCCGGGTTACCCTATAAAACATCCTATGAAGCCTTGATTATGGCGTCCATTGTGGAAAAGGAAACCGGCCTGGCCAGTGAGCGTCCCACCATTGCCGGTGTTTTTGTTCGGCGGTTGCAAAAGGGGATGCGCCTACAAACAGACCCTACGGTGATTTACGGCATCGGGGAAAAATTTGACGGCAATATACGGCGTCGAGATTTACTTAAAGATACCCCGTACAACACCTATAGACGTCATGGTTTGCCGCCTACGCCGATTGCGATGCCGGGACGGGAGGCCATTTATGCGGCGTTACATCCTGAGGATGGTAATAGTCTGTATTTCGTGGCTAAGGGGGATGGTAGCCATGTGTTTACCGGTAATTTACGCGATCACAACAATGCGGTCATAAAGTATCAATTAGGGGGAAAGGCACGCCCTTTTTCATCCATGCCGAAGGTTCCCAAAAAGGTCTCACAATCCAAATGAGGTGGATTTCAAAATAATTTACCGAGTTTCATAAAAATGAATCGGAATAAACTGAGGTAGGTTTAAATAATGCGGGGGAAATTCATTACTATCGAAGGCGGCGAAGGTGCCGGTAAAAGCACGGCCATGGGCGTTATACAGGATGCTCTCACAAACGCCGGGATTACCTGTGTGAATACCCGAGAACCCGGTGGTACTGCAATCGGCGAAACACTGCGGGCGCTGTTGTTGGACAAAGCCAACGGTGAAATTGCTCAGGATACTGAATTGTTGCTTATGTTTGCCGCCAGAGCCCAACACCTCGCCGAGAAAATTCAACCGGCTTTGCAGCAAGGGCACTGGGTGTTATGTGATCGGTTTACCGATGCCAGCTACGCCTATCAAGGTGGTGGCCGAGGCATGGATTGGGCACGGATTGCCCAACTGGAACAATGGGTTCAGGGGGAATTGCGACCGGATTTGACCTTGTTATTAGATTTGCCCGTGACCACGGGATTGCAACGGGCGGCGGGACGAGGGGAGTTGGATCGGTTTGAGCTGGAGCGATTCGAGTTTTTCGAAAAAGTCCGCAGCGCCTATTTAGAGTTGGCGCAACAGCACCGCGCCCGGTTTCGTGTCATTGACGCGGGTCGGCCGCTGGATCAAGTCCGGCAGCAGTTGATTGCGGTGGTGAATACCTATATAAACACGGTATGACAGTGGAAACGGCACAGCATTCATTGAGACAACAAGAGCTGTATTGGCAAAAATCTCAGTGGCAGGAAGTGATAGCCCGTGTTCAAAACGGGACACTGCCGCACGCTTTATTACTCGCAGGTGATGCGGGGCTGGGTAAAGGTCTTTTTGCCGAAACTTTGGCGGCTGTGTTGTTGTGTGAGCAATCACAAGCTGGTGAGCAAGACGCCTGCGGCCGATGTCATTCCTGCGCCATGATCCAAATGGGCTCGCACCCGGATCTGCTTTACATTACTCCACAAGAGGATGGCAAGGCCATTACCGTCGATCAAATACGTGAAATGGGGCGCTATCTCAGTCTCAAAAGTCACGGCGGGGGGTATCGTGTGGTGGTGGTAAACCCGGCGGAGAATATGAACCGATTCGCAGCGAACAGTCTTTTAAAAACCCTGGAAGAACCGGGTGAGGGCACAGTCATATTGTTGGTCAGTCACCAGACCGGCCGTTTATTGCCCACCATTCGTAGCCGTTGTCAGAGTATTCAATTCAAACTGCCGCCGGCAGCGGCATTACAGCAATGGTTACAACAAGGCCAGGGTTGGGATCCGGAAACGGTACAATCCCTGGTGTTTTTAGCTCACGGTTCACCTTTGCAAGCACTGAACTATGGTCACAATGGTGCCTTAACCCTGGCACAACAAGTATTGACCGACTTTCAAGCGGTTGCAGCGTTGCGACAAGATCCTGTTTCTGTAGCGAAAAAATGGTTGGATCAGGATGTGTCAGCGGTGTGTCAATGGCTCATTTCCTGGACCATGATGATGATTCGGCTCAAGTCCTGCGGCCAAGTACCCGATAATAAGGCCGTAACGGACCAATTGCCGCTGGCGAAGCAATTGCAAATGTTATCGGAAAAGGTACACTTAAAAGCCTTATTTGCTTATTTCGATAAAGTAACGGAATGTTACAGGCTGTTGAATAGTCAAGTGAATACCCAGCTTATGTTGGAGGATTTACTGATTTACTGGCGTAGGATAAATACGGTAACGACATAACTACGGTAACGACATAACTACGGGATTTGTAATGGCTGATGCACGACAAGGCGGCATACTGTCGCTGGCGATCAAGGATAAAAGTTCTCTGTACACCGCATATATGCCGTTTGTGAAAAACGGCGGCTTGTTCATCCCTACCAATAAAAAGTACAAATTGGGTGACGAAGTCTTTATGTTGCTGACTTTGATGGATGAAAAGGAAAAAATTCCCGTTGCCGGCAAAATTGTCTGGATCACGCCACCGGGATCTCAGGGGAACCGAACCGCTGGGATTGGGGTCCAATTCAGCGATCAAGATAAAGGTGCTGTGCGTAATAAAATAGAAACCTATTTGGGTGGGGCTTTAAAATCGGATCGACCCACTCACACGTTATAGCCGGCTGATTTACAGTCGTCTGTATCACAGTCGACTGGTTCAATAAGAAAAACAAAAATAACTCATTTCAAGGATCTTCATGTCTACCTTATTAGTTGACTCTCATTGTCATTTGGATTGTTTGGAACTACAAAACTGGGATAACGGCGTCAGTGGCGTTTTAGCGGATGCGCGCGAACACGGTGTGGGACATTTTTTGTGTGTATCCATCGAATTGGATGCCTTTCCCGGTCTGTTGGAAATGGCCTCGGCCCATCAGGAGGTTTCTGTTTCCATGGGAGTCCATCCCAATGTGAAATTGGAACAAGAGCCTGAACTGGAACAGCTGATACAGCTCGGACGGGATGATCGTGTGGTCGCCATTGGTGAGACCGGCCTGGATTATTTTCGCAGCGAAGGTGATTTGGAGTGGCAAAGGGAACGCTTGCGTCGACATATTCGTGCCGCTAAAGAACTAAACAAACCCTTGATTATCCATAATCGGGAATCCAGTGCGGATACGATGCGCATACTCCGGGAAGAAGGTGCCGATTCGGTGGGTGGGGTAATGCACTGTTTTGTGGAAGACTGGGAAACGGCGGTGCAAGCCATGGAACTGAATTTTTATATCTCCTTTTCCGGCATTGTTACCTTTAAGTCAGCTACGGAATTGCAGCAGGTGGCCAAAAAGCTGCCTTTGGAAAAAATGCTGGTAGAAACCGACTCGCCTTATTTGGCACCGGTGCCGTTTCGGGGCAAAAAAAATCAACCCGCCTACGTGCGTTATGTAGCACAGCATATAGCGGATTTACGTTCATGCCACGTAGATGAGATCGCCGCGGCCACCAGTTACAATTTTTTCCAGCTGTTTAAAGGTGCTGTACCAACATTTTAAGATCAGGGTACGCGTATATTTTCACGGTCCAGCATTTGCACCAGCCGAATTAAAGGCAGTCCAATGAGCGTGTTGGGATCATCACCCTCCAGTTTCTCAAATAGACTGATACCCAATCCTTCGGATTTAAAACTACCGGCACAATGGTAGGGTTTTTCCCGGGTCAGGTAACGTTCAATCTGCTCCCCACTTAATTTGCGAAAATGTACTGTGAAAGGAACACAGTCCAACTGATAGTCTCCTGTCGCCGAATTGAGCAGACATAAGCCCGTGTAAAACACCACGGATTTGCCCGACATTTGTGACAACTGCTGCACCGCTTTTTCATGAGACCCCGGCTTGCCCAATACCTGCTTATCGAATGTGGCGGTTTGATCCGAGCCAATGATTAAAGCCTGTGGATGCCTTGGAGCCACAGCCAGCGCTTTCGCGTGTGCCAATCGAGTTACCATTTGCTCAGGGGGCTCCTTGGGTAGGGGGGCCTCGTCCACTTCAGGTGAGTCGGTGCTAAACGCCAAGGCCAGCTTTTGCAATAGCTGCTGTCGGTAGGGCGAGGTGGATGCAAGGACAATGCGGTGTTCCGGTGAGGTCATGGGAAAAACAAACTCCTGCTGACAAAGCGGGGGATTTTAACAAATTTTGAACAATTACCGTAGTTTTTCTGGCCTGCTGGGCGAGGTTTGACTACAATGAAACAGTACTTACTTGTTGCAGGGGGTTATGCTGCTATGATCCGCAGTCGTTTGATGGTTTTGTTGTTCTCGCTACTTGTTGCCGGGTCCGCTTTTGCAGAGGCCTGCAGTTATCGGGAAGCCATGATTGCGTATGAAAATGGCAATAAAGTAAGGGGCGATGCCTTAATGCGCATGGCGGCCAATGACGGCGATGTCCGGGCGCAGACCTTTCTGCACAACACCCGTTTGGCTCAAATAGAACCGGAAACAAAACCTCAACCTTTGCTGGCGAACTCAAGCCAGTCGGATCTAAACCGCTAGTTCGTCCACGGTATTATTTACGGCTGTTAGCGGCTATGGGCGCTGAGTAGTTGTGGATTGATATGATCCAGCCAACGATTCTTGCGCGCTTTGTTCAGAAAACGGGCAGCGTCAAGATCCCCTTTATCCGCGGCTCGTTTAAGCCAACGTACCCCTTCACGTGCTTGTTCCAGGTCGGAACGGCCGATATAAAGCAAGCCCAACAAATATTGCGCCGAAAGATTATCGGCGTCCGCGGCGCGTAAATACCATTGCTCTGCCATAGATTCGTTACGCAGTACTCCCCACGCATTCATATATGCCAACCCCACCAGAACCTGGGCGCCACTATGACCTTGTTGTGCCAGACTCTGCCACAACCGCAGTGCTTTCTCATGTTGCCCCTGATTGAACGCCGTTTGTGCTTCCAGCAACATATTGTCGTTGAATTCATTTTGTGAAGGGAGGGGGCTGTTACTCGCCTGTGCAGTGTTTAGTATAAAAAACAGTGCAACATATTTGAAAAGCGTCCGAATGTGTTTTAATCTTTGCATAAGTGTCCGTATTAGCGAAACAAAATTAAAGTTACTGAATAACAATTTCGTGAAGCAGTTCTCAGTTTTGAACAATGTTACAAAACCCGATGTTACAAAAACGTGTTACAAAAACGTGTTACAAAAACCGGCAATACCCACCGTTACAACAACCAAGCGTTGCAAGAACCCATGGCAAGTAGTGTTAGCACAACCAACGACAACAGCAGGATCGAGTGAGTTCCATTGACGCCCTGATCCAGCTCATGCAAGAATTGCGCGACCCGGTTAATGGTTGTCCCTGGGATTTGCAGCAGGACTTCCATACGATTGCACCGTACACCATAGAGGAAGCCTATGAAGTGGCGGATGCCATTGAGCGCGAGCAACCGCAAGAGTTGTGTGAAGAGCTGGGTGATTTATTATTTCAGGTTGTTTTTCATTCACATTTAGCTCAGGAACGGGGATGGTTTCAATTTTCGGACGTGGTCGCAGGCATTTGTCAAAAGCTTGTCATACGCCACCCGCATGTTTTTGGCACGGATGTAAAAAAATCGGCACAAGAACAAAGTGTGGACTGGGAAAAATACAAATCCCATGAACGCCAGGCTAAGAATTACACCAGTGAGATGGATGGGGTTGCCGCCAGTCTGCCTGGATTGCTTCGAGCAATAAAATTACAGCAACGGGCTGCGCGGCTGGGTTTTGATTGGAAAGACGTCGCCGGCGTCTTAGAAAAAATAGAAGAAGAAATGGTTGAAATCCGTTCAGCTCTGGAAATCAAAGACCCAAACCAAATAAGTGAAGAAGTGGGAGATTTATTGTTTTCCGTGGTGAATCTTGCACGCCATGTGCAAGCGGATGCAGAGACAGTCATGCGTCAGGCCAACCAAAAATTTGAACGAAGGTTCCGGCGTATGGAGCAGATGCTGGAAGCGCAGGGAAAGACCATTCACACAATGGCAATCAAAGACTTGAATGCGATTTGGGATGCGGTTAAGTCTGAAGAAAATAGGAACCAGGCCGTTAAATAGAATTCACGCAGGGATAGGCGGAGTCTCTTCTGTCGATACTTTCCAAAAACTGTTGCGTGCATCAATGAGTGCGAAAAGCACTAAGTTAAAATAGGTAAGGTAGAACAGAACATTGTCGAGTCATCGGGTTCTCATTGTGGTTATGACCATCTTGGCTGTGTGGGCCAGCTATTTCGGCGCCGTACAGAAAATGGAATGGCCGCTGTATAAGATTTTTGCACAATTGGCGCCGACCCAGGCAACTGACGCCAAAGTTGCGGTTATTGCCATCGATGACAAATCCATCAAAAGTAATGAGCAAAAACCTTGGGGTAGTGGGGAGTTGGCTAAGTTGGCCTCTACCTTGCGATCTTTCCGTGGCAAGTCGTTGGTATGGTTACCGCCGGTGGACGCGCACGACCTAAGCGCAGATATAGACACTGTGATGCAAAAGCTCAATCCAAAGGAGAAAAAGCAGTTCCAGCGACTCATTAGCGGTTTGGATAAGAACGGCACTTTGCTTCGTCTATTAGACAGAAAAAACGTGATTTACATGGTGCCCTATGCTGCCGGCAATGCACAACCGGGAACGGTAAAGGCGCCATCTCTGGAAGTGGACACGGTTATCAAGGATTCTGTACTCGGGCGGGCGCTGACGTTTATCTATGCAATGCCGCAAACTGAATATAGCGTAAACAATGCACAAACCGACTTGTTTAAATCGGCTCGCAATGGCTTCTATCCGGCGCCAGAGCACGGTGCAACAATTGTGCAGGAGCCTTTGATAATCAAACTTCAAGACAAATATTTTCCCAGTGCGGCTTTACAGGTTTTGGCACTGATTAATGGCGCAACACAGAAAAAAATTCAATTCATACCCAGTGAAGGGGTGCGGGTACAAGGACAGATGTTCGCGACCGATCCGGCGTTTAATGTGGTTCCCAGACTGGGTGAAGCTAAATTTGACAAATCCATAGTCCCTGTATATTCCGCTATAGATGTTGTGACAGGAAAGATTAAAGCGGTGGAATTAAATGAATTTGATGTGCTGGTGGTAGGGCAGTCCCACGCAGACACGGCAATGGTCAAATTGTATTCCGGCGACAAAAGTTCCTACCCGGTTTGGTTTGCTAATCTGGTGAACACCTTGGTCCAGGGCAATGTGGTAAATGTGCCTTATGGGTCCCATGTGATTCAACGGTGTTTGATCCTTGTGGTTGCCCTTTATTTTATTTTTCTTCCATTACGTTTGCGTGGTTACGTGGGTTTGGCATTTTCCGGTTTTTTGGCCGTGTTAATGATTAACGCCATGTTTTTTTCCATGTTCTTATATACCAGTTGGTTAAAAATAACCATCCCTGTATTGTTTTTAGTTGTTGGACATTTAATTGTTGCATTTCATTTTAAATTGACCATGGCGTTTAAGTCTTTGCAGTTGGAAGCCGCTAATGCCTATCGAGAGTTGGCTTTAAATGAGCAAACTCATGGTAATTTAGATAAAGCCTTTGCTTATATGCGTAAGTGTCCAATGGATAAGAAACTTTTAGAATGTCTTTATAATTTAGGGATTGAATTTGAGAGTCGTCGGCAGTTTCGTCAGGCGGTTGCAGTCTATGAATACATTTCACGAAAAGATTCCAACTATCGTGATATCCAGGAACGCAAAGCCAGACACCAGACTGTATCCAGTCCCAATTTGTTAAGTCGTACCAGTACACCGAATACAGCGGCGACGCTGGTGGTGGATCATCCCAATGTTGCTCGTCCTGTCCTGGGGCGGTATCAAGTCGAAAAGATAGTAGGGCAAGGAGCGATGGGTACCGTCTACTTGGGAGTGGATCCTAAAATAGGCCGCACGGTTGCTATCAAAACCCTGGCCTTGTCTGAAGAATTCGACCAAAAACAATTGGAAGATGTCAGACGGCGTTTCTTTCGTGAGGCTGAAACCGCCGGTCGATTAAATCACCCCAATATAGTCACCATATATGATGTGGGTGAGGAGCACGATTTGGCCTATATCGCCATGGACTTTATCACCGGTGATGGTCTGGACAATTTTGTACAAGGCGAAACTTTACTGAGCATCGATGAAGTGTTTCAAATCGGTGTGGAAGTGGCCGAAGCGTTGGACTATGCCCATGCGCAAAATGTGGTTCATCGTGACGTAAAACCGGCGAATATTATTTATGACCCCAAAACCCACGCCATAAAAGTAACGGATTTTGGAATCGCCTGCCTGACGGATACGAGTAAAACCCGTACCGGAACTATTATGGGCAGTCCTTCTTATATGTCCCCGGAACAATTGGAAGGCACGGATGTGGATGGACGTTCCGATTTGTATTCTCTGGGAGTGACTTTGTATCAATTGTTTACGGCAACGTTACCATTTACTGCGGATTCCATGTCTTCCTTGGCGTATAAAATTGTCAAAGACAAACCCAAGGGTATTCGTCAAGTCCGTGCTGAGCTTCCGGTATGTCTGAGCCGGGTAATTAATAAAACCCTTGAAAAAAATCCGGATGACCGCTATCAAAATGGTGCGGAGCTTGCAAAAGCATTACGTCGGTGCGGAGGTTTATAGTTTCGACTTTTCGTTCCGATAATAAACCAAGGCCCGGCAAAAGCCCTGTAACGGGTTCAGTTTCATCAGTTTAAGCTATAGACAGAGTGCAAAATGGCGAAAATAGTACACAGACGAGAAGGCGTAATTGTTGGCGAATACCCCTTGAAAAAAGGTCGAATTATGATTGGCCGACGTCCGGAGTGTGAAATTTGCATTGATGATATTACGGTGAGTGGAAATCACGCTTCTGTAACAGTTAAACCCAGTGACTACATGGAAGGCTTGAACGACATCGTTATCGAGGATCAAGGCAGCACTAACGGTACAATCGTCAACGGTCGCAATATCAAACGGCATTTTTTCAAACACGGGGAAATCGCTTTTATCGGTACCCACGAATTGACCTTGATTGACGAAAAAACGCAGGCTTTTGAGACCACGCAAGTCATTCTTCCGGATCATTGATCCCGTCGACTAAAATACAGCGGGATTGTCAGACAATAACTACATCAGAAAGTGTGGGTTAAGGTTTTCTTTGGTAAAGAATTTCTAAGATACTGAAATATAGCGTTAAAACATTTAAATCCAAGAAAAATCCTACAGTATCATAGGAAATATCCTAGTTATAAACGGGTAAATTAAGAAGATTTTAAGCCTTTGCTAATGTTGTTGCGATAGCATGACGGTCCAAGCTGACAGGGGTTTTAAGGGCGGCTGGTTGATTTGTCTGCGGTGCAGAATCGTACCTAATTTTATATTTACGGTCCTAAGTTCACATTTATCCATTCACAACCATCCTAGGAATCATCGCTCGTAACCCATAAGGAGTTCCGGGCAATTGCCTGCTGCTCAGCACTTTTTTCGATTAACGGCTGCTAAGGTGTTACATGGCCTTATTGAACGTAAAAAACTCGCTGAGTGTTGCGATTTTAATGTGGGTTTGTGTTTTTTGTACTTTTTCATTCCAGGTCCAGGCACAGGCCGATTTTGATCATTTAGACACTGGGTTTCCTTTAGATGGGGTGCATGCAGAACTTGCATGCGACAATTGTCACATAGGCGGGGTGTATGATGAGCTGCCTACTGTGTGTGCGGAATGTCACAATGGCACCATTGCTTTGGGTCAGCCTTCCAACCACATCCCGGTTACATTGCCCTGTGATCGCTGTCACACAACAGATGGTTTTCAAGTCAGTGGCACTCAATTATTTGACCATAGTGGTATTGGGACCAGTAATTGTGCCGCTTGCCACAACAGCGTCAATGCCGGCGGTAAGCCGGCGAACCATATTCTGACTCAATCCGATTGCGGTTTGTGCCATGGGGTGGACAGTTGGTTCGTCAGCTTGTTTGACCACACCAATCAGGATACGGGTACTTGCTCCCGTGCCGGGTGTCATAGTGGTTTAAACAAAGCTCTCAACCATCCCCTAACCACAGATGCCTGTGAGTTTTGCCATATATTTGTGTCCTGGTTGCCCTATATTCAACCATTGGATCATTCCCAAGTGTTGGGTAGTTGTAGTTCAGGTGGGTGTCACAACGCAGCGGATAAATCACCGGCACACCCGCTGACCAGCAATGTTTGTGAGGCCTGTCATAGCTCAGGTCGGTGGCTGCCGTTGCAAACACCCATTGCCCACAGCCATACGGTCGATGTCTGTATAAATTGCCACAATGGAACTATTGCTACGGGAAAATCGTCACTACACCCGGTGACGGTAACGGATTGCGCTTTGTGCCACCAATCCGGTGCAGCCTTTCTAAATTTGCGCCTGCCGTTGGACCACAATGCCATCATTCAACCCAACTGTGCCAGTTTGGGATGTCATAATTCCAATGAAAAACCGGTGGTACACCCACCCAGCAGTGATGCCTGCGAATTGTGTCACGTCACCACTTCTTGGCGGGATGTGACTTTGGCTCCATCACATTCCTACACTACGGGTTGCACCAATGCCGGGTGTCATATCCAAGCACCCGTGCATCCTGCTACGGTACCCAATTGTGAGAACTGTCATACCTATCCTTTGTGGGCCGATTTAACAACTTTCGATCATGTTTTCACCAGTGCCGGCTGTACCAGTTCCTTATGTCATGATGGGGCAAGCAGTCGTACCTTTAAATCTGCAGCACACCCCGTTACCAGCAACGCCTGTGAGCTGTGTCATACTAACAGTACTTGGAGACCGTTGTTGTTGCCTTTTGCTCACACCGAAACCACGGATCTCTGCCAAAATTGCCATAATGGCACCGTCGCTACCGGAAAAGGGGCATTGCATCCGCAAACTACAAATACCTGCGATAGTTGTCATCAAGTGGGTGTCAGTTGGTTGAGCATTCTAGTGCCCTTCGATCATACCCAGGTCACCAATATTGCAGCGACTTGTAAAGATTCCGGATGCCACACTACAGCAGATGAGGGCGGGCACGGAAATTGTGGAGTAACCAATCTGGACTGTGTCTTGTGCCATAACACCTCCGGTTGGTTAAACAACCCGGACTCAACCTTGTGTGGTACTACCGGGGGTGGAACAGTTCCACCACCAACCGGTGGAGGAGGCGGTGGCACCGTGGGTGGTAATAACGCACCCACAGCGGTGATCACCGGTCCCGCCACGGGATTTTGCAATACTAACTATACGTTTGATGGTACTTTGTCCGCAGATCCGGAAAATGATCCTCTAAACTATACTTGGACCATTGGCACGGCTATATTAACCGGCCCCTTTGCCACCCAAAGCTTTAACGCAGCGGGCACCTATATTGTGACTTTGGTGGTCAATGATGGCCAGTTGGATTCGCTGCCCGTGGATCACACTATTGTGATCAGCGGTGGTATGGGTTGTGGTATGTAACCAAAACAGCGAAGTTGGGCAACACTCTGACTACGCATACGCTCCGTAGGGTTTTGGGTTCTGCGGAGTGTATGGTTAAGAAAAACTAAGCAAAAAACCTACGTAAAATTCAATATATCCTACAAACAAATCAGCCACTTCCTAGCTCGTTCTCGGTTAAACTAAGGCGCAATTAGAAATCGTGCGGTTGCAGCCGAGTATTAGCAGAGTTTCGACATAGAATTTAAGCGCGAATGCAAGGTCTCAGGTCCTTGGCGTTAAAAATCAAAGACTAAAAGAAACTCTTGTTGCATCAGCCGAGCAAAAAGCAGTTATGACTTATGGGAATTTTACTACTTAACCACAAGCATTGTGGCTAAGTAGTCAAACACGCAATGTTAGTAGTGGTGGATTCGGTATAGGAAGTACGGGCGGTACAGGTCCACTAAATTTCCCACTACAAAAAAACTCACGTCATAACTGGGGGCAGTGGCGCTACCTCAGAGAGTTCCGGGTTATTGGTTACTCGCTGGCGTAACGCTATCCAAACATAAGAGAAACCATTCGGTGACTTGTCGTTTCCGGAGTGGGTTTACTGTGTTTGTGTCCCGGGCTTTGTAATTCTCTACGCAGTTGGCGGGAAGTATGGGGGATGCGGTTTGAAGTTTGGGAAGACATACCCAAGTAGGGCACAGATTCAATCAAACGTTAAGGCACAGCCGCTGGGTGTTATAGGGCTTGTTGTCTGTGTGATATTAATACTCAGCCTGGTGCCAATGTCATTGTTGGCTGCAGACACGACTGAGTCTGCCGCATTGCCTGCTTTCGATCATCTGGAAACCGGCTTCGCTCTGGAAGACGCTCACGCCGACATTGATTGCGACCAATGTCACATCAACGCCAACTTCGAAGACGTACCGGTTACTTGCGAAGAGTGTCATGACGGCTTGTTTGCCATAGGCAAATCTCCGGATCACCTTCAGACCAATGCCAGCTGCGAAGCTTGCCATTCCACCCGAGGATTTGTGTTTAGCGCGGCGCAGCTGTTTGACCACAGTGTGGTGGGGCATTCACCCTGCCGCGACTGCCACAATGGAAAAATCGCCACAGGTAAGCGCAGTGATCATATTTTAACGGTAGATGATTGCGGTGCCTGTCATTTAACATCAACCTGGCGTATAGGCGATTTTGACCACAGCTTGGTGGATACCAGTACCTGTACCGGTATGGGATGTCATAGTGATTTGGAAAAAACACCGAGCCATCCCATTACCACCAGTTCCTGCCAGTTTTGTCATACCCCTGCAGGCTGGTTACCGTATACCACACCATTAAATCACGCCCATGTAATCGGTAGTTGCGGTAATGCCGGTTGCCATGACGGTACCGGTTTCGGGCAGGGTAAAGGGACGACACATCCACAAACCACCAACGCCTGTGAAGCCTGTCATAGTGTTGCCGGTTGGTTACCCGTTCAAGTGCCGATAGATCATTCACAGATTCTAAGCCCAACGTGTATCACTGCCGGTTGTCACAGTCTCAATGAAAAACCCGCTATCCATCCTCCCACTACCGATGCATGTCATTTGTGTCATGAAGGCGGACGTTGGATTCCGGTATTAACTCCGTTCCCCCATGACCAAGCGGATGTCACCAATTGTGCAATAGCAGGATGTCATGCTGATACGGATAAACACGCAACTCATCCGCCTACCACGGCGGCATGTGAACGCTGCCACAGCACTACGGCTTGGATGCCCTTTATAGTACCGTTTGATCATTCTCAGGCTCTGAGTAACACCTGTGAAACATCCAATTGTCATAGCGCAGCAGACAAATCGGTAAATCATCCTCCGACTAACGATTTCTGCAGTATGTGTCACCACACACTGGGTTCCTGGCTACCGGTATTGTTTGATCATAACCAGGTCACCGGTAATTGTGCCTCGATTGGCTGCCACAACGGTCAGGGAATACCAACCTACAAATCACCGCAGCATCCGCCCACAACAGAGGCTTGCGAACTGTGCCACAGCTATCCCGATTGGTTAGTTCCTAATTTACCCTTTGATCACAGTGCAATATTGGCCGGCACCGGTTGTACTGTTATGGGTTGTCATACTGCCGCCGATAAGGGGCCGAACCATCCGGCGGTTACCACGGATCAATGTGAACTTTGCCACCAAACCACATCTTGGTTGCAAATTAATACGCCCTTCGATCACTCATTGACGCTGGAAACCAGCTGTAATGCAGTAGGTTGTCATACGGCAACGGATAAATCCGCCAACCATCCGCTGACATCAGATATTTGCGGGGCTTGTCACGTCAATACCGCCTGGCAGTCCTTGATCGTACCTTTTGACCATAGCCAGACCAGTGATGTTTGCGGGCGTTGCCACAATGGTCAAATCGCTCCCGGAAAATCCATGCAGCATCCGGCAACCACCGATGCATGTGAGGCTTGCCATCTGGCGGGAGCTTGGACACCCTTGTTGCTGCCATTCCGCCATGATCAGGCAAATGTGGCCTCCTGTGTATCCTTCGGTTGTCACAGCGCGGCGGATAAAACCCCCAACCACCCGGCAACAACGAATGTGTGTTCAGCCTGTCACGTGGCCGGTTTGTGGATTCCGGTGCGTACCCCCTTCGACCATAGCCAAAGTCTTGAGGTGGATTGTACCGCTGCGGGTTGTCATAGTGCGGCCGATAAATCCACCCTGCATCCCGGTACAACGGATATTTGTCAGGCTTGCCATACAGCAGGGCAGTGGATACCGGTTATCATTCCGTTTGATCATAACAACGTAACACAGCCCAATTGTGTCAGTACCGGGTGTCACAGTCCTGCGGATAAATCCGCGAATCATCCGCCTACTTCCGATTCCTGTGAGTTTTGTCATATACCCGGTAGTTGGGCTGCCGTCAGGTTTGATCATACGTTCACTACCGGTTGTGCCCAGGCAGGCTGTCATGACGGCACAAATCCGGCTATCGGTTTTAAAGCACCTACCCATCCACCCACATTGGACGTGTGCGAAGGCTGTCATGCTTATCCTTTATGGTTTCAAATTCGCATGGACCATACGTTTACGACCGCAGCTTGTGGCTCAGCGGGGTGCCACGATGGCGCCAGTGCCCGTACCTTTAAGTCGGCCCTGCATCCCATTACCAGTAACTTATGCAGTGCATGCCATAGCACTGCGGCATGGCGACCGCCGCTATCGCCCATTGATCACAGTCAGACCACGGCATTGTGCGATAGCTGTCATAATAATGTGATCACCACCGGGAAAGGGACAGGGCATATAGTTACCGCTTTGGTTTGTGATGCTTGCCACAGTACGACCGCTTGGCGACCGGCATTTTTTGATCATAGCTTTGTCACGGGACAGGCTTGCGCGCAAGCGGGCTGTCACGATGGCCTGAGTGGGCCTACTTATAAATCGGGGACTCATCCTTTGACCTCGGAGCGCTGCGAGGCTTGTCATAGTCCTGCCAGCTGGGCGCCCACATCCGTTAACCATAATGAACTTCTATCCCAGCAGCTGTGCGAGGCCTGTCATGCCTTGCCGGGAGGACACTGTGATACGGGTGGGGCGGATTGTGGTGCTTGTCATAGTATCAGTAGCTGGGCGAATCCCTCTAGTTGTATCTCAACAGTGCCGCCACCACCGACTACACCACCACCACCGCCAACAGGCGGAGGCACACCGCCACCACCACCACCACCGCCAACAGGTGGAGGCACACCGCCACCACCACCGCCAACAGGTGGAGGCACACCGCCACCACCACCCACGGGTGGGGGCATGGGCGGAGGCACGGGCGGTATGGGCGGAGGCACCACACCGCCGCCGCCACCACCACCACCACCACCGCCACCCACGGGTGGAGGCATGGGCGGAGGCACGGGCGGTATGGGCGGAGGCACACCGCCGCCGCCGCCACCACCCAGCGGTATGGGAGGAGGCGGTGGTGGTATGGGCGGAGGCACACCACCGCCACCACCACCACCCAGCGGTATGGGAGGAGGCGGTGGTGGTATGGGCGGAGGCACACCACCGCCACCACCACCACCCAGCGGTATGGGAGGAGGCGGTGGTGGTATGGGCGGAGGCACACCACCGCCACCAC
>JAOUJW010000029.1 GCA_029882975.1 Gammaproteobacteria bacterium | reverse complement strand
ATTTCCGAACTTGACGGCATGTTCACAGCCATTGTCAGCGGACCGGTTCCCGTCATGCCCTCGCAATGGTTGCCGCATGTCTGGGGTGATTTTGAACCACAATGGGGCTCGGAGGAAGATTTCTCCAAAGTCATGTCATTGATGGTGCGCCATTTTAATGAGATTGCCTCGACGTTGTTGGATTCGCCTGATGACTTTGATCCCATTTTTTTAGAGCGCACCGTTGACGGTAAACACTACACTATCGTTGATGAATGGTGTCAGGGTTATATGCGCGGCGTGTCCATGAGCGTGGATCTGTGGGACGACGGCGGTCAGGAAGTCACTCAAATGTTATTGCCGATTATGATGTTTACCAGTCAAAAAGGCTGGGAAATGCTGGATAATATGGCAGATGAGGAAGTGGAGCAAATGCAACAAGCCATACCCGGCTGTGCTCAAGATATTTACGCTTGGTGGCTGGAGAAGCGAGGCGGCGATATGGGTGACGAGTTTGATGAAGACAGTTTTCCTTACGTGGGGGCCGGAGAGTTTCCTGTCATGAGCATGCCCTTTGTTAAAGAGAATGAGGATGTTGGGCGTAATGATCCTTGTCCTTGTGGTAGTGGGAAAAAGTTTAAAAAGTGCTGTTTGCACTAACTTGTTGCTTTGCGTCGAATAGCTTGCATTTAGAGTTTCAATAGTAAGTGCGATTGAATGTTTTCAATCCATTGCGGTTTAACTTCGGCCTGTCGGGCAAACTCAGGCCATTGGGCTACCGCATCCAGAATTTCATCAACAATTTGTTCCGGTTTGCTCAGGCTGATGGACTTGCCGACAGCGACTAAATCCGCTTTGCTGAAATTGTCCCGTTTACCTTGAATGCTCATTTGGTGCCGGCTGGTTTATTGGTTTGCGGGGTTATGCGCATAGGTGATGTCGTAAGCCGGCGACAGGGACCACTCACCATCAGGGTTCATCAAAAACCCGATGTTCTTGCTGTGGTCGTCCAGGTTGCGCGCCAGTACATTAAACACCATACGGCGGTACAACTGTAGAGCATCGGCTTTACTCAAGCGCAATTGACGCATAATGCCGAAGGCCTGTTCGTAGCTGTAAGCCCCCGCCTGATTGAAATCGTAATGTGCCATGCCACACAGGGATTGCATATGCCGTTTTTTACCCCGTTCCCGGTCAAAGCGTTTTGTCATGAAGTGGGCTCGTCCGTTTTCCTCCAGTAATCGGCAAGGGCTCATGCTAATACCTGCAGCCAGTGCCATTAGATGGTAAGCGTATTCAATACGCCCATAGCCTTTGGGTTCTCCCAGTTCCAGGTCGGTGACACCGTCAAATTTAAGTATCCAATAATCGTAGTCCGGTGGTGCTTTGGCTTGTCCTGATAAGACATGGCCCTGGCTGTTGATGGCAATAACCGCTTTTGGGCGAGCCCCTCCTGCGGATGTTCCCACGCGTAATATATCCAGGAGCGCATCGTTATTGCTTTGATCCGAAGTTCCTAATTCCACATCCAGGCTGTGGCGTTGTTGCATGATATGTTGCGCCAGTTGTACCAGATCGCCAATGTCCACGGCGACGGATTTATCGTGTTTCGCAATCACTGCCGGGGAAAATTCCAGTGCTCCCATGGCACGTTTGCCGGTGTAGCAGAGGCGTTCCACGGGGCTGAAGCCTTGAGCCGGCCGACCCTGGCGCGCTAACCAGGCATCGATGATGTGATTGCCAAATTTATCCGGCAGGGCGTCGGCAAGCAAACCGGGTAATCCCAGATACGTGTCTTTGTTTAACGCGGGAAAGGAAAACAGCCGCTTACCTTGACGGGCTTGCTCCAGTCCCATATGTATGGGTGAAATATCCCAGTCGTGGTTAAAAAATGGGGGGTCGTATTCAAACACGGCATAGCCGCGTTGTTCCAGCCAGGACACGGCCCCCACGGTTTTACCCCACAGGTGCACCACGGCGGTATCGACTTTTTTTACCATTGGGATTCGTCTCTGGTATTTTTCTGTCGTTTGCCGGAGGCGCGCTCGCGTTGACGGCCCTGCATTTTGGCCAACTGTAGTGGGCTAATGGGGGTGTCGGGAACAAAATGTTCCAACTCTTCCAAAGCGCCCAGTTCGCGCAAGACAGCAATGAGCGTGGAAGCCTTGAAGCGCCCATTCTCCATGGCTTTAATGGCATTGAGCGACAGGTTGGTGGATTGGGCCAGCTCCTGTTGGGTAATGTTGTTGCGCAAACGCAGGGCACGCAGGCGTTGGCCCAGCTGTTTTTCTATGGCTTTGTCGGAAAGAGAATAGTAATCCATATAATAGTCTTAAAAAAGTATACAAAAATATGTATTAATAAATAATAGTCTAAAAAAAGTCTGTTGTAAATTAATGTTAATAACAAACCAAAATAGAGCTAATAAATTTATATATAATAATAGCAGACTTAAATAGGTCTATTAGGTAGCCTGTTCAACAGAATAATTCGAATTTTGTTATGTTGTGAACTGCCTTGAGATCCCATTGACTCAGATCAATATATCCCGGTAAAAAGCAAATAGAATTAGTAATATAGAGGGGACAGGGAGGGCCCGAATAATTTTGATACGGAATTCCAATTGCAACACGGAAGTTGTTTTGAATGCTGTGATTTAGAGAAAACTCGTGCCCCGGGTGGTTGTGAGGGTTAGCGATGGTTGTGAGGCTGAAGCGAATCAGCCAAAGACCGGCTAAGGGAATATCCATAATGAGGTCACGTCGTACAGTGCCACTGTGAACCTGTAGTTAGTCGTCCTGGTTGTAAGTGTCATTGAGGAAATGATGGAGTTCCGGTGTGCTCTACAGTCGGCATTACACAACACTGAACAACGCTACAACTCCCGGGGTATGAGACACGTCGCGTAACCCAATCCTGCGCCTGCCTTATATACCTTGCCAGTTTTGCCTGGCTGTTTCAAAATGGGACAGTTTTGTTGTGCAAACAAAAGGCAGGGATTTGAAGGTCTACATTAAAAACATGGTTTGTGATCGTTGTAAGCTGGTCATCGGCAATGTGGTGGAACAGTTGGGTTTATCTCCCGCTGTCATTGACCTGGGGTTGTTGGAGTTTGCAAATGACCTTACAGACCAACAATTACAGGACTTGCAGCAACAAATAGAGCCCTTGGGATTTGCACTGGTTAATGATAAGAAAACACAGCTCATCGAAAGCATTAAGTCCGAGATTATCCGCTTGGTTCATAACGAGCAGGCGCTGGAAAAAATTAAACTGTCCGATTACCTGAAAAAACGCCTGCATCACGATTATAACTACCTGAGTAATTTGTTTTCCTCGGTGGAAGGTACCACCATTGAGCACTATCATATCAAGCAGAAAATTGAGCGGGCTAAGGAATTGCTGGTATACGATGAGCTAACGTTGACTCAGATCGCCGATCAACTGGGATACAGCAGCGTGGCTCATTTGAGCAGTCAGTTTAAGAAGGTAACCGGCTTGACCCCCACACATTTTAAACGTCTCAAAGACGCCAAGCATCGTCAACCATTGGATAAAGTGTAAATTCTGCAACAACACCAAATAATGCTGTAAAACAATTTACGCCGCATACTCTATAGTTTGCCTATAAGCGATTCAGCCAGAGGTTATTATGTCATCACAAGCCAACCCTACACGATTATCCGTTTCCGGCATGAGTTGTGCCGGCTGTGTCGCCGCCGTAGAGGATGCTATGCGTTCGGTGCAAGGTGTGTCGGCCGTGAGTGTCAATTTTGCCGAGCACACGGCTATGGTAGAGGGCGATGCGGCAGTGCAGGCAATTATTGATGCCGTCAGAGCCGCCGGCTACGATGCCGCAGAATTGAAAAGTGCTGCTGACGAGACTGAAAAAGAAGCAGTGGAAATGGCTTATTACCGCAGCCTTTTGAAAAAAGCGGCAGCCGCAGCGGTGCTAGGTGTGCCTCAGTTTGTATTGGGTATGTCCGGCTTACTGCCGACGTTTGAGACGCTCGCCGGGAGAGGCTTTTGGTTGGTGGTCGGATTGTTAACGGTGGGGGTCCTGGTGTATTCCGGTGGTCACTTCTTTACCGGAGCCTGGAAATCCGCCCGCAATCACAACGCCAATATGGATACGCTGATTGCTCTGGGTACGGGCACGGCCTGGGCCTATTCTATGATCATTCTGGCGTTTCCCCAGTTGGTTCCCCCTACGGCTCAGCATGCCTACTTTGAAGCGGCTGCCATTATCATCGCTTTGATCAATTTCGGTTCCGCCTTGGAAATGCGGGCTCGGGGTAAAACCTCACAGGCAATTAAACGCCTAATCGGTCTGCAACCCAAAACCGCACGGGTGTTGCGTGACGGTGTGGAAACCGATGTGCCTATCGAGGAGGTGGGGCTGGACGAAACTCTGCGAGTGCGTCCGGGCGAACGCATAGCCGTGGATGGTGTGGTTATTGACGGACATTCCAGTGTGGATGAGTCCATGTTAAGCGGTGAGCCGGTACCGGTACAAAAACAAGCGGGTGATGCGGTTTCCGCAGGTACCATCAACAAAACCGGCAGTTTTTTATTTCAAGCCAAACGAATCGGTAAAGATACCGCCTTATCACAGATTATCGAGATGGTACGTACGGCGCAGTCATCCAAACCGGCCATTGGTCGTCTGGTGGATAAAGTCGCTGCGGTGTTTGTGCCCAGTGTCCTCATTGTTGCCGTGTTGACTTTTCTTATTTGGTTTAATTTTTCCGGCGTTGCTCAGCCGGTGACTTATGCCATTATCACAGCTATGACCGTATTGATCATCGCGTGTCCTTGTGCCTTGGGTTTGGCGACGCCGATCTCTATTATGGCCGGTGTTGGTAAGGCGGCAGAGTTCGGTACCTTGATTCGTAATGGAGATGCGCTGCAACAGGCGGGCCGGTTAACGACCATTGTGTTGGACAAGACCGGCACGGTCACCGAAGGCAAGCCCAGTGTTACCCAAGTGCTCGCGGTGGGAGATGCAAAAGAAGATCAAGTTTTGAGTTTAGCCGCAGCATTGGAAACAGCATCAGAGCACCCGCTGGCGGAAGCCATCGTCAATGCAGCTAAGGAGCGGCAACTGGCTTTGGAAGGGATCAGTGACTTCACCGCCATCGCAGGGCAGGGCGTCATGGCGCGTGTGGGAACTCAATCGGTGATGTTGGGTAACCGTAAGTTTATGAGTGGTTTTAATATTAGCTTGGACGCCTTGGATGCAAAGGCAAAAGAGTTGACGCAAAAGGCAGAGACTCCCATGTTTTTGGCGGTACAGGAGCGGTTGCTGGGGCTTATCAGTGTGGCAGACCCGATAAAGCAGGATTCCAGGGCGGCGATAGCACGTATGCATCGTCAGGGTTTGAACGTGGTATTGCTTACCGGGGACAATATTGTCACCGCCCAGGCCGTGGCCAAAGAAGTGGGTATCGATGAAGTCATTGCTGAAGTGCTGCCCCAAGACAAAGCCAATAAGGTGGCGCTGTTGCAAAGCCGTGGTCAGATCGTGGGTATGGTGGGAGACGGTATCAACGATGCTCCGGCATTGGCTCGAGCCGATGTGGGTTTTGCTATTGGCACGGGAACCGATGTGGCCATTGAAAGCGCCGACATTACCTTAATGCGCGGTTCCTTGCACGGCGTGGTGGATGCCATCGCTATTTCGCAAGCCACCGTGCGTAATATCAAACAAAATCTATTTGGTGCCTTCGTTTACAACACCTTGGGTATACCTATCGCTGCCGGTGTGTTGTATCCCGTGATGGGTTTGTTGTTGAACCCCATGATCGCGGGGGCGGCCATGGCCTTGTCATCCGTTACGGTCGTCAGCAATGCCAACCGCCTGCGTTGGTTCAAACCGGGAGAACCTACATGAGTGTGTTAGTAAATATCGCAGGGTTGGGTCTGATCGCCTTAATCGTCTGGTGGTTTTGGATGGCGAAATCGTCGTAGTGCGCAGAGAGTTTTTCCTCAGTTTGTTTATGTAGAGTGGGCACGCCCTTTGTGCCCACGCGGGCGAAAGGTGTGCCTTCACCAATGACCTGTTGCTTGATAGGGTATGTGGTTATATTAAAGTCTGCTACCGGATTACGCTGCGCTAATCCTGTCTACGGTTACGGGGGACGATGTGTGCAAGGGTGGGTTAGCAACCCACCTTTGCTAAACTACACAGGATTAATGATTCCAAATCCTGGAGCGCAAAATTCGGCTGGGGGCTTTGTTATAAAGTTCATATAACTGCTCTTCTTCCGCCTCGATGCGGGTGGTGAGCAAGTCAGAGATGTATTTGGTTTGGTAGTTAAAATCTTCAATAGTGAGATGGTCAACGCCGCGATCAACCCAGTAATTGGCATAGGTGCGCACGGTTTTACCTATTTCGTTCATTTCCTGACGAAAGTACATAACGATTCGGTGATTTTCTCGCTCGCCGCGGTAAATATAATCTAAAAACACATAAAGCTTGCTGTACTCTTTCAGGGTGTGATCGTTGAAGATGGATAGAAAAAACTTCAGTTTTTTGCGCATTTTTTTGTAATCACCACTATCAATGGCATTGACCACTTTATGCAATGTGGCCAGCATGGAGTCGTGTTCCGCGGTCAGTTGCTTGATCAAATTAACATCGTAAATGATCTCCGTACCCGGTGCCAGAATTTGATAGGGACTGTCTTTGCTGATGTTGGAAAACATGGAATGGCTGGTAATTGTTTCAGAGCTAAACAACTTGCGGAAGTTGACCATGTGTTACAAACCCCTTCTAGAATAATAAGATGAATCTTCCTTGGATAGTATAGACGCCAAATTTGGCTTATCTACTAAGGCTATAAAAAGAATGCAATAAAAAGGCCATTCTTTAAGCTATTTGATGTTTCCATAATAATAAGTGATGGTGCTTGTTGTGTACGGAGAAACCGAAAGGCGGAAGCGAGAGCTGGACGGTAAAGGGGGGTTAACCGTAATGAATAAACCGCCGCGCGATTTTGCCCCATTCACTTTTACCATCCAGCTCCACATAGCGTTTCCAGTGAGGCAGGGCGTTTTGGTGCTGGTGCAGGCGCTCATAGCAGCGCGCCAGGTTGAAAATGGCGTCGGTGTAGTCGTGTTGCAGGGCAATGGCTTGTTCGAAGGCGTGGGCGGCTTGCAGTAATTCGCCGGTTTCATCCAGGCAGTAGCCCAGGTTGTACCAGGCCAGGGCATCGTTTTCATGCTGCTGCAGGTGGTGGCGGTAGTGTTCTATGGCTTGGGCGTAGTCCTGTTGTCGCCGGTGCTGTTCCGCTTGGGGTAAGGCTGTATCCGCAAGCGTTGTATGCTTGCCAGGGGCTGGGACTTGGGGAGCTATGGCTTTGGTTTTGGGTGCTTGATCCGCTGCTTCGGCAGCATCAAAATCCAGTAACAACTGACCGCTGCTGTTCATTGTCACGCCCTGCAGTTCCACCAATAGGGACTGATCGCCGTGCTGCAACAGCCTTGCCTGGGCCAATGGGCGTTGTAAATCGGGAATCAAGGTTTGCAGCGCATGCAGAGTGCGGTTGATGCTTTCAATATTTAAACCCTGCTTTAGTAGCTGGGCGATATTGCGTAGGGATACCAGATCCTGGAACGAAACTTTGCCCTGTTGCAGCCGTACCAGCCCGAATTGCTCCCAACGGCGTATATCCGTTTCTGTTACCTGTAGCAATTTAGCCGCAGCCGCTAGCTCCATAGAGCCGTTTTGGCTGACTTGAGCCGGTTTGCGACCCAGGCGTTCCAGTAACACGGTTTCAGAAATGATTTCTAAATCAAGCCCTTGCTGCTGCAGCTGCTCCGCTTGAGCCAGGGTTTTGCTAATGGTGCCATCCTTGAGCACGGGAAAGCCCAGCATGCCCACCACCACTAAAGAGGTTTTTTTGGACACGGCACCCACGCAGCGAGCACCGGCGGCTTGGACCCATTGCTGCGCCTGTTGGCGGTTGCAGCAGGCCAGTTTGCCGGTAAAGACGACCGTTTGATTTTGAAGGGATTTTTCGGGTTCAGTCATTCACAAAGCATTCAAATACAGGAGACCGCAAACGTTGGTCCTGGGTGATTTCCAGGTATTTTATCCTGGCGCGCAGGCGCGGTTCAATCCAGCGAATTTCTGCTGGCACATCCCGTAAATGGTAGTTGTGAGCGGGGATTTGGCCTAAGTGCTCAAACAGGGCGGCCCGTTGCGCTTCGTTAAAGCCGCTGCCCACTTTGGCGAAATAACGCCATTGGCCGTTTTCTTCGGTACCTACCGCCAAGGCGGAGACGAAGGGTTCCTTATTGTCTCTTTGCGAATAGCCCATGATCCAAAAGTCGTCCATGTGGCTGACTTTGATTTTAAGCCAGTCATCGGAGCGTTTACCCGCTTGATAGGTACTGTTCAGGCGTTTGGCCATAACCCCTTCCCATTGCACTTTTTCGATTTGAGCAAAGTAGGGAATGCCCTTACCAATAATGTATTCTGAATGGAGAACATGTTTAAATTCATGGGCTTGCAACAGGGTCTTCAACTGCTCCCGGCGTTGTTGCAGCGGGGTCGCGCGCAAGTCCCGGCCTTGCAGCGCCAGTATATCAAAGGCCACAAAGGTCACGGGCATGCTTTGGCTCAACAGTTCGATGCGCAGCGGATCGCTGAGGCCGTCGCGTTGTTGCAGTTTGGGAAAGGAGGGTTGGCCATTGTCCAAAACCACAATTTCGCCATCGATAATGGTGTCTGCCGGCAATGTCGCCAGTTCCGCCAATTCCGGGTAGCGAGTTTCTATCCAGATACCGCGGCGATTGCGTATGCGCCAGGTTTTGTCGCCGTTGCCGGTGTAGCACAGGGCTCGGGTGCCATCCCATTTGATTTCAAACAAATAGCGATCGTCGTCAAAGGCCTCGGCTCGGGCCTGGGCCAGCATGGGCTCAATAGGGTCGAGCATGGCGAACGCCGCTTATCCGGTCTTGCTGTCTTTGTCGGCTTCGGCTTCCGCAGCGGGCTTTTTGGGAATGTTTTCTGCGGCCACACTGGCGCGCAGAGCTTCCATAAAGTCCACGGTTTTGGCTGCCTCGGTTTCCACTTGCACCTCGGGTTCGCGACCTTCGATTTTGGCTTTAATGACTTCCACCAGCGCTTCTTCGTAACGGTCCACCAGATTGGTGGGGTCCACCTCCGCCGCCATGCCGTTGATCAGTTGCGAGAACATATCCACCTGTTCTTTGGGTACTTCGGAGGTTTTGATGTCTTCAAAATAGGCGTCGGTTTTGCGCACTTCCTTGGCAAAGTGCAGGGTGGTGAGGCTGAGTCCTTTGTCTTTGGGGGCGATGCGTACGGTGTGTTCCCGACCGCTCATGACCACTCGGCCGATGGCAATTTTTTCATTGCGATCAAGGGTTTCCTTGAATACCCGATAGGCTTCTTCGCCCACGGCATCGGGAGCCATATAGTAGTGGGAGTTGAAATAAATGGGATCGATCTGGGATTTGTTCACAAAGGAGACGATTTCAATGATTTTGGTGGTCTCCAGGCGAATGTTTTTTAAAGTGCTATCGTCGATTTCCAGATATTTACCTTTTTCGAATTCGTAGCCTTTGACAATATCGCTGCGTTCCACCGGACCGTGTTCCGGGCACTGGTAAAACTGTTTCACTCGTTGCAGGCAATCGCCATGCAACATATTGAGTTTGACTCGGCTGCTGCTGGTGCTTACCGCCGTGTAGAGTTTTACCGGGATGTTAATTAAGGAAATTTTTAAGTGACCCGTCCAGGTTGCGCGTGGAGCCATAGTTCAAAACCTCTCGTTTTGGAATCGTCGTCAAGGAAGTTGTTGCTTTATAAGCTTATCGACGACTTGAGAGGTTTCTTTATTTGCGAGCGTGCACCATCGCACAAACCGACAAGGTTACTGCCAGTCCCCGCGAAGGTGTTTCACTTCCAGCTCCAAGGCGGGAGCCGTAGCCGCAGAGGCGGCCACCGGATTGCCAACGACAAAGGCAATTTTGGACCAGAAGCGTTTGGGAATGGTCCCCATGGCGCTGCCGTCTTTGCGGCTGAAAAAACTGCCCCACAGGCCGCGCAAGGCCATGGGGTACACCGGTACCGAATCTCTTTCCAGAATGCGTTCCACGCCGGGGCGAAAGGTGTTGATGCTGCCGTCGCTGCTGAGTTTGCCTTCCGGGAAGATGCACACCAGTTCCCCCTGGCGCAGTGCAGCACTGATTTCGTCAAAGGCTTTCTCCATCAGTTGTGGATTTTCTTTAATGCCGGCGATAGGGATGGCTTTGGCGGTTTTAAACACAAAACTCAATAGAGAAATTTGAAAAATCTTGTAGTACATGACAAACCGTACCGGGCGACGGATGCAACCGGCGATCACCAGGGCATCAACCAGACTTACATGGTTGCATACCAGCACAGCCGCGCCTTCGTCGGGGATGTTTTCCAAACCTTTCTCGTCGACACGGTAGACGGTGTGAATCAGAACCCAGACGATAAAACGCATGAGAAATTCGGGTAATAAACTGTAGATATAGATAGCCACGATGGCGTTCAATGCCGCCACTGCTAGGAACAACTCCGGTATGGAAAAATTCCAGTGGCTGAGAAATACGGTGGCCAACAGGGAGGAACCTACCAGGAAAAAAGCGTTAAGAATATTATTGCCGGCAATAATGCGGGAGCGATGACTGGCGGCGCAGCGTTGCTGAATGATGGCATACAAGGGTACTACGTAGAAGCCGCCAAATATACCCATGGCCGCTATGTCAAATAAGATGCGCCAACTGCCGTCCATAGCCAGGAACGTGGTGGCATTCACCAACTCCTTTCCCAATCCCATTGCCTGTGGCGCGGCGAAATACAAATCCACGGAGAACAGTGTCAGGCCGATAGAGCCAAAGGGCACCAGACCCAATTCCACTTTGTGACCGGAAAGGCGTTCACACAATAAAGATCCCAGGCCTATACCGATTGAGAAAGTGGCCAGCAACAGCGTGACCACTTGCTCGTTACCGCCCAGAATGAGCTTGCTGTAGTTGGGGATTTGGGTGAGGTAGATAGCTCCGAAAAACCAGAACCAGGATACACCCAGAATCGATAGAAATACTGAGCGGTTTTGTCGAGCAAATTTGTAGGTGCTCCAGGTTTCAGTGATAGGGTTCCAGTTGATTTTCAAACCGGCATCGGCAGGGGCTGAGCTGGGGATGTAATAACTGCTGATGTAGCCGAAAACAGCCACCGCAATCACCACGGCCGATACCAGGTACAGGCCAACGTCACCGTAACCCACCAAAATACCTCCGGCAATGGTGCCCAGTAATATGGCTACAAAGGTACCGCTTTCCACCAAGGCATTGCCGCCCACCAGTTCCGTATCACGCAAGTGTTGTGGCAGTATGCTGTATTTTACCGGGCCGAATAGAGTGGATTGCAAACCCATCAAAAACAGCAGACCGATAAGCCAAAAGACGCTTTTAAAATAAAAGGCCAAAGCTGCGCCGGTCATGATAAAAATTTCCAGTAGTTTGATCAGACGGATGAGTTTGGATTTTTCGTACTTGTCCGCCAGTTGGCCGGCACTGGCGGAAAACAGAAAAAATGGCAGTATGAACAAACCGGCACATAAATTAAGTAAGGTGTTGCTGTCCATCTCGATCATGGCGGCACCCTGAAAAGCCAGCAACACCATCAAGGCGTTTTTATACACATTATCGTTAAAGGCACCCAGCAATTGGGTAAGAAAAAACGGACCGAAACGTCGTTGCATTATCAGTCGAAATTGGCTGTGTTCGGCCATGGCATGTTTATCCGGTTTTGAATGATTGCCACAAGTGTATGCATAAATCAGCGCAATGTCATATTGAGGTTTTGTTTTTATGGTGGTTATGAATTATGCAATGGCTTTTGTCTACCATAGAATATGTACCATAGAAAATTACCACAGTGGCTGCAATCAGCAGCTTGTATTAATCCTTTTGCAGTAGTTTTTGAAGGGTGGGCACGCTCTTTGTGCCCACGCGGGCGCGAGGTGCGCATTCACCACGACCTGTTGCTTGATAGAGTATGTGGTTATAGTAAAGACTGCTACCGGATTACGCTGCGCTAATCCAGTCTACGGGATGGTGGGTTTTTTAGTAGGTATTAAATGCTAAACTCTGTACTCATCAATTGGGAAATTATCCATCAAAAGGAACGGTAGCGCCATGACCCAAATCCGCATCACCGCTTTGCGCCATTCGGCATTTTACAGCCCTTTGCTCATCACTATGGTGGGTGGGTTTTTAAATCGGCAAGGCCTGGATTATGTCTACGACCCTGTTCAGCCGGGACAAAGTGTACCGGAGCGATTACTGTCCGGTGAGTTTCACCTGGCGCAATCGGCGGTGGCCACGGGTTTTGAAGTATTGGAACGCGGCGAGGAAAGCCCCATTGTGCATTTTGCCCAGATCAACGAGCGTGATGGTTTTTTCCTGGCAGGCCGACAGCCGCAACCGCAGTTCCAATGGGGCGATCTGGCGGGTAAGGAGGTGTTGGTGGATCATTTGTTCCAGCCCCTGGCCATGCTCAAGTATCTACTCCACCAGCACAACGTGGATTTTAATACGTTAAAGGTTATCGATGCCGGTGATGTAGCGGCGATGGATAAAGCCTTTCGGGAAGGTCGCGGAGATTATGTGCATCAGCAGGGACCGGCACCGCAACAACTGGAGCAGGATGGTGTGGGGCATATTGTTGCCAGCATCGGTGCAGCCATTGGTCCGGTCGCATTCAGCAGTTTGTGTTGTACCCGGGAATGGTTACGGACCGATATGGCTAAAGCCTTCATGCGGGCGTATCAACAAGGGCGCACTTATGTGGTGGACACCGAGGCTTTGATATTGGCTCAGCAGCTCAAACAAGGCGGGTTCTTTCGTGACACCGATACCGAAGTACTGCGCCATACCATAGATACTTATAAAGCCATGGGATGCTGGAGCTACAATACGGAGATTTCACCCGAGGCGTATCACAAACTGGTGGAGATATTTCAGTTTAATGGTTTGATCAAACAAGCGCATGCCTATGAGCGTTTGATTGCGACAATATCATAAGGCCTATTTAAGCCAGTAAAGCCACGCTCTTGGCCTGTGCATATACCTTTTTACCTTGGCTCAACTGCAACGTTGTTGCAGATTTTCGAGTGATACGCGCCAGCAGCAAAACACCGTTTAGATTTAAACGTAGCATGACCTGTGCAGGTCCTTCGTCCTGCATGGCTTCGATAGTGGCCGGGAAAATATTGAGTATGCTGGTGTTGCTTTGTTGTTCCAGGGTGATACTCACATCGCGGGCAGCGATGCGCAGGCGTACCTGGGTGCCCGGGGCGAGGTGTTTGTGTGCCACACTGAAGCGGCCTGCAGGACAGTCCAGATAAGTGAGTTGGAATTGTTGATCGTGCTCCGCAACAGTGGCTTGGATTAATGCTTCGGCGTCGGGCTGATGTGCCAAGGGCAGGTCCAAACGGGTTAGCATATCCTGAATAGGACCGTAGATTTGTGTTTGTTGATCCAACAAAACCAGAGTATCCGCCAGCCGTGCAACTTCGTCCGCAGAGTGGCTTACGTAAATCACGGGAATGTCGAGTTCCTGTTGCAATGACTCTATGTACGGCAGTATCTCCTGTTTACGTTGAGAGTCCAGGGCCGTGAGCGGCTCATCCATTAACAACAGTTGTGGGCTCACCGCCAAAGCTCTGGCGATGGCAACGCGCTGGGTTTCTCCGCCGGATAATTGTTGCGGCCGGCGGGAGCGTAGCGGTTCTATGCCTAATAGAGTTATGCATTGTTCCAGAGAGATTTTGCGTTGTCCCGGCGCTATTCGTTTTAAGCCGTATTCCAGGTTTTGTTGTACATTTAGGTGTTGAAACAAACTGGCTTCCTGAAATACATAGGCCAAAGGACGCTGATGGGTGGGCAAAAAGGTGGAATCATCCTGCCAGACCTGTCCTCCCACGGATAAATTTCCACGGTGACGGTCCAAACCGGCAATGGCACGTAACAGTGTGGTTTTACCGCAGCCGGAAGGTCCAAAAACTGCGCTGATACCATTACCTGGAAGTTGGATATCAATATCACGGCGGAAGTGATCACGACGCAGTTGCAGGTGAATTTGGATTTCCATATCGGATTATACCTGAGCCATTCGAAAGCGCCGGTTCAAGGTGTACACAGTCACCAACATTGCGAAAGACATAAGCAATAGCAGCGCTGATAGGTTGTGGGCGTGGGAGTAGTCCATGCTTTCCACATGATCATATATGGCAATGGACACCACTTGGGTTTCGCCCGGTATATTGCCGCCAATCATCAAGACTACACCGAATTCACCCACTGTATGGGCGAAGCCCAATACCATCGCCGTGATAAAACCGGGTCTGGCCAGGGGGACTGCGACCGTGAAAAAACGATCCAGAGGGGAGGCGCGCAAAGTCGCAGCCACTTCCAATGGTCTGGAGCCCAGTCTTGCAAAAGCATCCTGCAAGGGCTGCACCACAAAGGGCAGGGAATAAAACACGGAGCCAATGACTAAGCCGGTAAAACTGAATGCCAAGGGTTGGGCACCCAGCGCCACCATGAGTCCTCCCAAAGGCCCATGGGGACCCAGTGCCAGCAATAGATAAAACCCCAGCACGGTAGGTGGCAGAACCAGTGGCAGGGCGATCATCGCTTCCAATAGGAACTTGAAGCGCCATTGGGTTTGACTTAACCACCAGGCCAGGGGAGTACCCAGTAGCAATAGAATCAGAGTGCTGACACCGGCCAGTTGCAGGGTCAGCACTAAGGCTGTCACGTCTGCCGGGCTAAACATGGATTGATCCGATTTTTGATTTTTTCATGATATCAATAAATTAGCACAAAGGGACGGGGTGGGACAGTTCAACATAGCTTTGCCACATTTGGTCACAATTGAACCCTTAAACATCAGAATTCACACCGGATGATGTCACAGATGAGTTGTTTACTTATTAATAGCTCCAGTGCAGCGGTTGGTGCCATATGTTAACCGGGCCGGGGATTTGCGAGTAATTTCCCAATCTCCTGCACGGAATCGTCACATATGACTTTTACACTGAAATACGTATTCCAAGGAGCAATTAATCCGGCGTGCGCCGGGTCCAGACAGTTGAGTAGAGGTAGTTATGAAAAACAAGTTCCTATTCCTTTCCCCCTATAGCTGGTGTATGGCATGGGCGTTGTTGCTGTTGAGTTGGCAAAGCGTTGCCGCGACGCTATTTGATTTGCCGGAAACCAGCATGAATGAAGTGAAACAAGGACAGTTTTTGTTTCGCGGTGACGGTGACCGTTACTTCATGGCGCCTACATTGGAGACCAAAGTGAGTATGTCCGTTACCGGGCTCATAGCTCGTTGTGTGGTGGAGCAGAAATTTACCAATAGCACTGACCAATGGGTGGAAGGGGTGTATGTCTTCCCCTTGCCTGAAGATGCGGCCGTCGATCATATGAACATGATTGTGGGAGAACGGATTATCCAGGGCCTTATCAAAGAACGAGAGCAGGCGCGTCGCGTTTATGAACAAGCAAAATCCCGGGGTCAGAAGGCTGCGCTGGTCGAGCAACAACGACCCAATATGTTCACCAATTCGGTGGCGAATATAGCACCGGGTGAGTCATTGACGGTGACTATCGAATACCAGCAAACCTTGCGTTATGACCAAGGCCGTTTTGCGCTGCGATTCCCAATGGCTATTACGCCCCGGTATATTCCCGGCCGGCCCACCTACACTGAAGAGCAACTGCAAACCCAGGGAAACGGTTGGGCCTTGAACACGGACCAGGTTGGGGATGCCTCAGCCATTACCCCCCCGGTGGTTCGTCCTGTCGAGGGTCAGGTGAACCCGGTCAGCCTGGCGATTGAATTGAACAGCGGTTTTCCTCTGCAAGAGGTAAAGAGCCGTTATCACCCGGTAACGGCGCAACGGCTGGGGGTGGGACACTACCAAGTGTCTTTGGCGGCTGGAACCGTACCTTCCGATCGAGACTTTGAATTGACATGGACGCCGAAACCGGGCAAAGAGCCCCGTGCCGCTTTGTTTACTCAACAAAAAGAGGGTGAGACCTATCAGATGTTGATGGTTATGCCTCCGAACTTGCAGGTTCAAACCACGGTATTGGGTAAAGAAGTCATCTACATTATTGATACGTCCGGTTCCATGGGGGGTACGTCCATAGAACAGGCGCGGCAGTCTTTGTTGCTGGCTCTGTCCCGCCTGCGTTCTCAGGACTGGTTTAACGTAATTCAGTTCAATTCCACCACGGACAGCTTGTTTCCCGCGGCGGTGCCCGCCGACTATGCCAATCTTGAAACGGCTAAAAATTATGTGCGTTCATTGCAAGCCGGGGGTGGTACCGAAATGGCGTCTGCCTTACGTGCGGCTTTGCAACAAAACGTAGAACATTCTTCCAGAGTACGTCAGGTCATTTTTCTTACCGATGGCAGTGTGGGCAATGAACGGGCCTTGTTTACTCTGATAAAACAGCACTTGGGCAGCAGTCGCTTGTTTACCGTGGGTATTGGTTCTGCGCCCAACAGCTTTTTCATGACGAAAGCAGCGCAGTTTGGGCGTGGTACGTTTACCTATATTGGCGATTTAAATGAGGTGCAAGAAAAAATGTCCAATTTGTTCAGTAAATTGGAAACACCGGTGATGGCGGATATTCGGGTGGAGTTTGACGGGGCGAATGCAACGGCGGCAGTGGAGCAGTTTCCCCAGCGTATACCCGATCTCTACGCCGGTGAGCCCATCATGCTGGTGTTGCGCTCTACCGCTCAGGAACAAAGTCTGGTGATAAAAGGCAAACAAGGACAACAGCACTGGAAAGTGAACCTGGATAACCGTCAAGGCGCAGACGACAGCGGCGTGGCGGTACACTGGGCTCGCCGGAAAATTGCAAGCTTAATGGATAGCCTCAGTGACGGCGAAGACAAGGATAGTATTCGTCAGCAAGTTGTGGACGTGGCGCTGAAGCATCACTTGGTCAGTCGCTACACCAGTCTGGTGGCTGTTGATGTTACGCCGGTTCGGCCTGCGGACGAGTCATTGAAGCGAACAGATGTGGCCGGCAATCTACCCCAGGGTCAACAATACGAAAAGATTTTTGGTGCCATGCCCCGTACTGCCGCTGAATATGAACTGCAGTTAGGGCTGGGACTGTTGTTGCTGATCTGCGCTCTGGGAATGCTTGGATTGTCTGTACGCAAGCAGAGGATAGAGAAGAGAGGTTGTCATGCTTAATTCTAAACCGTACAAATTTGCCGTGCTGGCTCTGCTGATTGCAGGGCTGGGGCTTACTGCCAAGGCGGTGTATATTCCACTGAAGGCGCAACTGGCGCAGGTGTTGCTGCAACAAGCCTGGGAAAAAAACCTGGCGGCCGGTGATAACCGACATAAACCCTGGCCATGGGCCGATACTCGACCGGTGGCGCGCCTGCGTGTACAGCGACTGGATCAGGATCTTATTGTTTTGGCCGGAAATCAGGGGAACAGCCTGGCTTTTGCCCCCGGCCTGGTGCAATCGGAGCAAATGCCGGGATTTACTGTGATCAGTGCCCACAGGGATACTCATTTTCGATTTGTACAGGATTTACGTGACGGTGATGTGTTGTGTCTGCAGCGGCCCGCCAGACCTGATGTGCTCTACTCGGTGGAGAAACGTCGGGTAATCGATGTACGTAACGCTTTGTGGGTTTCCTCTGAGTCTTCCGGTGAAGAGCTAATGCTCATTACCTGCTATCCCTTCAATGCACTGCAAACAGGGGGGAGCCAACGGTATGTAGTACTGGCAGCCCAGCTGCCTCAAGGCAGCACGTGTACACCGGGAGGGCTGCTGACTTGAAGGGGCTCTAAGGCGCTCGGTAACCGCAGTCCTGAATAATATCCCTGGCGGTCGCGGAACGAAGAAACTTCATGAACGCACTAGCGGCTTCTCCCTCCTGGAGTTGTATGGCCTGTTGTTCGATAGACTGGTATAAATCATCCGGCAACAGCCAATAGTCGGTTTTTGCGATAAGTGGTTTGAGTTGGGATTTGATTTGGGGTTTGATTTGGGGTTTGATTTGAGAGTATGCCAGTAAACCCAGATCAGCATTGCCACTTAGAACATATTGATAAGCCTGGTTGATGTTTTCTCCTCGTACCAATTGCGAAGGTTTTAATTCCAGTTTTAAGTTTTTCAAAGCCTCCATGGCGGCTTGTCCATAGGGCGCCAAGCGGGGATTGGCGATGGCCAAACGCCTGTAGTGCCCGTGCTGCAGAGTATTGTCGTCCACAGACTTCATCGGACTCCATAAGACCAATTGGCCCAAGGCATAGGTGAAACGTGAGCCTCGAACGGCATAGCCTTTTTGTTCCAGTATTTGTGGGCGTTGTACATCGGCCGCCAGAAAAACATCAAAGGGGGCGCCGTTGATGATTTGTGCATAGTGTTTTCCAGTGGAGGCAAAAGACAGCAAGGTTTGTTGCTGTGATTGTTTGACATATACGGTGTCCAGGTTTTTCATGCATGCGACGAAGTTACTGGCAACTGCAATTCGAATTTTATCCGCACCGTTACCGGGTACCGCCAAGCATAGTAATAGCAAGGCAGTGTATCGTTGGATTGCAGGCATTGATGTTTTAGACATGAGGGTGAAGTTCCAGCACAGTTTCCATAAATTGGCTCCACACTGCATCGGGTTCCCAAATTTGGCGTATATCCTCCCAAGCTTGTTGTAAAGGATACTGCTGTTCGTGAATGCGATACAGAGCCACAAAAACACTGACACGCATATTAAGCGCGCAATGCACCAGGGTTTTGCAGTTGGCATTGGTTCGCATAATGTCACAAAATTGGTGGAACTGATCCAGCTGAGGCGCATCGAAGGGCACGGGAATGTGGTGATACGAAATACCGTTCGATTGTAGAATTTGCGCTTCCTCCGCTACCGCGTTATCACTGTTGTGCATGGCCAGATTGATGACGCAGCGATATCCCTCCGCTCCTAAGGCGTGAAGTTGTTTGGTGTTGGGTTGCCCCGCTGTGTCAAGGAGAGGGGAAATGGGGAGGTAGTTTAGAATGGTTTTAATGGACATGAGTGGAATAGGAAACTGGTTGATGAGTTCTCTGCGATAATTGAGTCACTGGTTTCAGGCAATTCTGTAAAAGGATTACATCATACCAGTTTAGTCGTTTATTGGTTTTCGATTTTATTTCGCTCAATGTATGCTCCCTAGGATGTTCTTACCCCTAAGTACTTTTCTGAATCAAAGCTGAACAGAATGATTAAGCCTGTTTTGTTTTCCCATCATTGTGTCGATGAGTTTTACAAATGTCTATGCTGTTGTGAATTATGTAATGCTAGTTCTGGTAAGTGGTACTTTTTTCGTGTTATGTTTGGAACGCGGGCAAGATAGATGCGAAGCGAAAGGAAAACGATTCAGTGGTGCATATCTTGGGGAGGGTAGTGTGAGTACACAGAGTAACGATAATAATAAACCTAAACACAAAAAATGGGTCCATATACGTATCAACAAGGATCTGGCTCTTAAAGCAAAAAATCTGAAAATCGATTTGTCCAAAATTCTGGAAGCCCACTTGGGTGAAGTGATTAACGCTCAGGAATTTCAGGATTGGGACGCGCGCAAAGAAAGAACCATTGCAGATTTGGATGGTCGTTTCGGCGGATTTAATCGGGGATTGCGAAAAATCTAGGCATTTGCTTAGGATTTCCGGATTAATTGCACAAAATCGTCATATTTGCCTTTTAGGATTACCTCATTAGGGTAAACCAAAGAGGCAAAGAAGATGTTGATACGACAGTGGCTGTATGAAACCGGGCCGGCTATCCTGGGTGATAGGCACTGGGCCGCCTATTCCTTTGAATTTCTAGTGTTCGGTCTTAAGCAGGCGTGGGCCTGTTTATTTGCAGCGTTGCTGCTGGCCTTGATTTTAGGGACCAAGGTTTGGTACCCATTGGATACGTTGGCACGATACGATTTTTTGTTTCTTGCCGCATTAAGTATCCAGGGTTTGCTGTTGGTTTACCGTCTGGAGTCACCCCAGGAAGCAGCAATGATATTACTGTTTCATGGGATCGCCACGGGTATGGAGTTATTCAAAACTTCGGAAGCCATTGGCTCCTGGGTTTATCCCGGTAGTGGTTATTTCTATCTGTATAATGTTCCTTTGTTTGCCGGGTTTATGTATAGCGCTGTAGGTAGTTATATGGCGCGAGTATGGAAGGCTTTCCGGTTTCGCTTCAGTCACTACCCACCACTTTGGCAGACCTTACTGGTCTCAATTTTGATTTATACGAACTTTTTCACACAACATTTTATAGTGGATATCCGCTATCTATTGTTTGTTGCCATTGTTCTTATGTATTCGAAGACCCGAATTCATTTTACCGTGTTACACAAAGAACGTTGGATGCCGTTGCTGTTGGGTTTTTTTCTGGTCGCCTTGTTTATCTGGCTGGCGGAAAATATTTCCACTTTTGCCATGATTTGGCAGTACCCCAATCAACGTCTGGGTTGGGCACCCGTGTCACTGCAAAAGCTGGGTTCCTGGTATTTGCTTATGGTTATTAGTTTTGTTTTGGTGTCCTTGCTGCATCGTCGCGACCTCTACAAAACGCTCGAGAACCCAAGAAAGAAGCCATATATTTCCGAGAGTCAAAGTTTCAGTGTGTAACACACTGTTTGCAGCACCTCCGGGTATTGCTAAACTGACGTCTTGAAAAGGAGTGAAGGGGTACGAATGGAAGACGAAAAACGCATTCAATTCATTCGACAAACGTTCGATACAGTTTGCTCAAATTATGGTCAAGGCGCATTGCGTTTTTTTCAGACTGCTGCGGAACGGTTGCCTGGCTTGCTGGATTTGAAAGGCGATGAGCAAGTACTGGATGCGGCAGCCGGAACCGGCTTGGCGACGGTACAGTTTGCGGCGAGAGTCCCCAAGGGCGGTGTGAGGGGGATCGACTTATCGGAAGGCATGTTGCAAAAGGCCAGAGAAAGAGCCCATTCCCTAAAGCTGGAAAATATTGAGTTTCAGCAAATGGATATGTCGCGACTGGATTTTCCGGAAAACCATTTCGATGTCATAAACTCCTCCTTTGGTGTGTTTTTCGTCGAGGACATGCAATACCTTATGCGTCTGCTGGCGAGCCGTCTTAAACCGGGAGGGCGTTTGCTGACGACTCATTTTGCGGCAGGTAGCATGTCGCCAATGACGGAGATGATCCGGGATCGATTGGCGCTGTACGATGTCGAGGTACCCACCTTGTCCTGGACCCGAGTGCAAAACGAATCTTTAAATGGAGAATTGTACAGCAGCGCTGATTTGGTCAATATTCGCCATAAGCGCAGCCAGGTGGGATATTTTTTCCCCGATGCAAATGCCTGGTGGGACGTGGTATGGTGGGCAGGGTACCGAGGTTTTGTGCAGCAGGTGCCGGAACAAAAGCTGGAACAGTTTAAGGCGGAACATTTGGCGGAGGTGGGACAATTGGTAACCGACGAGGGGATTTGGTTCAATGTTGAATTGATTCACACCGTGGGAGAAAAACCGCTTTAAAGACAGTCGCTTGACAGAAATTAATGAAACATTGGGGGGAGTATGAAAACCAAATGCGTAGTGGCTATTATTCGGGAAAGCCAATTGAATCAGGTGATCGAAGCTTTGCGCGACGCCAGCATTCCCGGCGTAACCGTGACCCGGATTCGGGGGTATGGCGAATACGTTAATACCTTTACCCGGGATACCCTGGAGGAAAATGTGAAATTGGAAATATTTGTCAGCGAACATGAAGTCAACGACGTTATCAATCCCATATTGAACCATGCCGGTACGGAATCCCAGGGCGACGGAATTGTGGCTGTACTGGATGTGGATGAATTGTTCCGGGTCAGAGACAGGTCCAGTTTGTCCTGATTTCTTGCATATGTCGTTAAGCGATACTGACCGGGAAGTTTTGCAGGAAGCCATCCGGTGCTTAGACCTGGGCTTGGAGGTGGCCTTGGTCACGGTCGTAAAAACCTGGGGTTCTTCACCTCGACCCAAGGGTTCTTTGCTCATAATGCGTAAAGACGGTCACTTTCAGGGATCGGTGTCGGGCGGTTGTGTCGAAACCGATTTAGTTCAACGCTATGGCCGTGGTGAGTTGTCGGGTCCGTTTCCTACACTAATCAATTATGGTGTTAATCGTGAAGATGCAGTGCGATTTGGTTTGCCTTGCGGTGGAAGGTTGGAACTGGTCGTGG
The DNA here is from genome assembly GCA_029882975.1 of Gammaproteobacteria bacterium. Classification (NCBI taxonomy): domain Bacteria; kingdom Pseudomonadati; phylum Pseudomonadota; class Gammaproteobacteria; species Gammaproteobacteria bacterium. The sequence goes on along the minus strand of JAOUJW010000029.1, from coordinate 44,149 downwards.
AGATTCTACAAAGCGCGGCGCAATTGCGAATTCTGTTGGATAAAGTAGAGGCTGGGGAGCAGGTGGCCCGACGACTGTGTTTACATACGGGTGAAATCAGCTTGCATCGTCCCACGGCAGCGGAGTTCCATTATTCGGACAATGAAGTGGTCAAGGTCTTTGGCCCGGGCTGGCAGTTGTTGCTGATCGGCGCAGGGCAGTTATCTCAGTATACTGCGGCCATTGCCATCATGTTGGGGTATGAAGTGTGTGTTTGTGACCCTCGAGATGAAGCCGATGAATGGGACATGGCCGGGGTCTCGCTAATAAAACTGATGCCGGATGATGCGGTCAACCAGTTGTCAGTTCATGGTCGCAGTTTACTTCTGGCATTGACCCATGACCCTAAATTGGATGACATGGCTTTAATGAATGCATTGAGCCTGGATTTGTTCTACGTGGGTGCCTTGGGTTCTCACCGTAGTAGTGAACAACGCCGCGAGCGCTTGCTGCAATTGGGGGTGACGCCAGAGCAATTGCAGCGCCTGCATGCTCCCGTCGGATTGCCCATCGGCAGTCATACCCCACCGGAAATTGCGGTAGCGATCATGGCACAGATTACCGCCCTGCGTAACAGCGTTGTTTTATGAGCCACACCACAGCCGTTGCCGCGGTACTGCTTGCCTCGGGTTTTAGTCGGCGTTTTGGCGCTTGTAAACTAATGTACCCCTTCAAGGATGAAAATGGCGAAACGCAGACCATGGTGGAACGGTGCGCCAAACATTTGTTTGCTGCCGTTCCTGATGCGGTGGTCGTGGTCCGCGATGACGATACTGCAGTGCAGGCTGTGTTACAAAAAAATCGATATCCATGGGTATCCAATCCAATGGCGTCGGAGGGCATGAGTGCCGCCATACGTTGTGGCATCGAGTATTTTGTGGATGCATCAGGTTGGGTCTTGGCTTTGGGTGATATGCCCTATATTCCTGCGGGGGTTTATGGTCAGGTAGCTGAGGCGTTGCGTGATGGCGCTGCTATCGCGCAACCGCAATATCATGGCCAAGGGGGGCATCCGGTGGGTTTTTCCAGGATTTATCAACAAGCGTTGTTACAATTGCAAGGGGATGTTGGAGGGCGGGAAATTTTACGAGCTCATAAAAAACGAATACGCTGTATCAATGTCGATAGTCCCGGTATATTGCAAGATGTCGATTCTCCGAATCAGCTATAATCACTAATTCATCGTTCCCAACAGGTTTACAGGATGTTGCAAGCTTTCATTAAAACAAACTTTCATTTATTTTTGTGTGTATGTTTCTTCGGGTGTACCCCGACTTTCTCGGCAGCCCAAGACACTGGTACAGCCAGTTTGAAGCAACCCAGCTTAAATCACATCATGAAACGCGTGGGCAAAATCATGTTGGATCTGTATCCGCTGATCGTAGCGCGTAGAGAATTACAGGGGCCGGAAATACAAAGAATAGATGGCGATCTGTCCGAAATGTCGCAACTGTTCCTTCAAGCCAGACCCTACGTGCAAGACTTGCCCGACGGCTACCAGGTTTCCTACGAATTTATTTCCATGTATCTGGGTAATTTACGCTATCACTTTAACAAGGATGACATGGAGTTTACCCGTAGACAATTGTACGCTTTAGGGGAGATTTGCAGTTCTTGCCATACCCAGGACAATACATTACGTACTTTGTTTTACGGTGTATCACGCCATCACTTTGTTTCCGATATGGACTATGCTGAGTTTAGCTATATGACTCGCGAGTATGCCACTGCGACAAAGTATTATGATAAATATTTGAAAAGCAAAAGTCGTAAAACCGAGTGGGAATTGATTCAGCCACTACAGCGCATGGTGACCATATATATTCAAGTCAATAGTGAAGCTCAAGCGCTATTGGATTTGCTTAAACCCTATCGGACCCTGAAACAACATACACCGGAAACTCTGTCGGAACTGGAAGGTTGGATACGTGGTTTGCAGCGACTGGTTCAACGCAATGGTGCTGACGGTGCTAAGACCGTATTGGGTTTCCCTGCGATGATGGCTGAGGTGGGGCGCTTGTTGGGGCCTCTGGAAAATAGCGACGAACCTGCAGCCGGCAGCGCTCAATTGGATGTGATGCGCTTATGGTTGCGCGGACGAATGTACCAGTATTTAAATAGTAATCCCGGAGCCCATGAGGTGCCGGTTTTGTTGTACTGGTTGGCTGTGGCGGACCGTTCGGTTGCGTATCAATATTATTTTTCACTTTCCGATTTATATTTAAAGCATTGCGTGCTGCAATACCCCGAACATCCATACGCTAAACGCTGTTTGGCCGAATATGAAAATTATATGCGTATTACCTATACTAATCAGGGGCAGCGCATACCGGAAGGTTTGGAGAACGAGTTGATGCTTATGCGCAAAACGCTGACAGTGGAGTAGCACTTATTCTTAAATATCCCAAAAGGGTATGGATTTTTTTGTTAGAAGCAATATACTTATTAAGTATCTCTGATTAACGATTTGATTTATGAAAACCTTAGTAAATTAGTCAGATGTTTCTGGTTCTTTAGTATTCCTTTGTAAGGTGGTATTCGGCCGGCGGTCGAAGCAGAGGGGGAGAAATGAATTGTCCTGTTCCCGGTTGTATGGGAAATTATGATTTTGAACACATCAGTTATTACGCAAAAAAACGATTTGTTGAAGGATGCGATACCGTCAGTTTGCTCAGCCAGGCTCGGACGGACAAGGAGAAAGAGGAAATTGCTCTGGTTTGTTTGCTGGATGTGGACGACGATGTCGTCCGTGATATACAGCTGACATGTAAGCATGCCGATTCCTGCGTTATCACAGATTGTAGAGAAAGACTGCGACAAATGATTGATTCGGCGCTTATCGAAAAACGCTGAGTAGCATCGGTCGCGGATTTACTCTGGAAGTAGCGACTGGAGCAAAACCCGTGGATGAGCTAGTATGCTTCTTCCCAGGTCACATAGTGCTCCAATTCCTTGATTTTGTCTTTCTGGTCATGAATGATATCGCTGACCACATCTTCCATGGAAACCATTCCCAAGAGCTTGTCTTTGTCTTTAACCGGCAAATGTCGAATGTGATTGTGGTGCATTACAGCCAGAATTTCATTGGCTGCTTGGTCGGGATTAGCGACCACGACTCGGCTGGTCATAATCTCTTTTACCAAGGTATTTTTTGACGATTTGTCTTTCAAGATCACTTTACGTGCATAGTCCCGTTCTGAGATTATGCCCACCAATTTACCTGCATCTACGACCATAAGTGCGCCGGTACCTTTTTCATCCATCAAGCGAATGGCCTCAAAGACAGTATCATTTGGGGAGACGTTCCAGAGTTCTTTACCTTCCAACAATTTATTTACCAGTGACATAGGTTTGTCCTCCTGCATGGATTATTTGAACCTGCAGTGATGTATTAAAGACAGGTTCAGGCATCCCGCATAATCCATGCCAAGCGTTACTACTTTCACTACGGTCCCTGCATGAATTATAGTGCACATACTAGTGTGAAATTGTTACAGACTTCTCAATTTGGAAACTCGATCATGACTTCACAATGGCATGACAGTATTGTTCCCGACTGGGTAAACTGGATCGCTCAGGACCAGTCCGGTGCCTGGTGGGGGTACAGTGTGGAACCCCTGCGCCATGATACCGGTTGGTACGAAAATGAGGTGGGTCGATATATTGCGCTGGGGAAAACGCCGGTAGCGGATTGGCAAAACTCGCTGAGAAAATGGAAATAGTTATGTACTGAGCTGTATTATAAGTAGAAAAGATCTTTCTCGTTTGACTTGACTCAGGGCTTGAGCAGGCCTAATTTAATAGTATAAGACTGCATTCCATGGGGCATAAAACGAGGGAGGTTAGAATAAGGAGAATGGCTTAACACTGTCCTCGGAGGTGAGTCATGAAAGCACTTTCGCTGTTGGCGGGTCTGGCTTTGGTGTTTCCATCAGTTGCCATGGCAGGAGATATTCAAACGGAATTTGATGCAATGGATACCGATCGCGATGGTTTAGTGAGTGTCACGGAAGCGGAAGGTCAATTGGAATTACTGCGACGGTGGGCTGAGGTCGATAAGAATGCCGACGGTCTATTGGAAATATCAGAATTCAGTGCCTTTGAAATCGCTCCAGCCTATGTAACTGACGAAGATGACGACCAGGTCAATATAGGTGCCGAAATTAGTCGTTGATGTTGTCCACAAAACAAAACCGGGGTTCAGCCCGGTTTTGTTTTCGAATTAAGTTTGAATACATTGGTGTAGGGTCAGGACCGGCGGGTCAAAGGAAATCTGCAAAGGCGCCACGGCCTTTAATGCGCTCAAACCCAAAATCTGTCGAGTTTTTCCTGGAAAAACAGCTACTTCTATATTTTTCAGCACGCAAATATCATTCAATATCAACCGCGAAACCGACCAAATGGGAACCACGGTTTTTTTGCCATTGGCCAAGATGCCATGTATTTCTTTCACAAACTGCGCTTGTTTGTTTTGTTTTAGGATGGCTAGGGTGGACTCATTGATCGTGGCATAGCCGGATCCTGTGTCCAGCATAAATGGCGTTTTTGGTACACCCGGTAATCCTACATTGACATAATAGGTTCCCAACCCCAGGTTTTGTAACGCTATTGTTTGGGTCGTCTCAATGGCGGAACTGCTGAGTGACACAAAAGTAAATAAAGCATAAACAACAATCTTGCGAACCATAATATTCTCGAATCTTTGCAACGTGCCGATATAATAATGCTTATACTGTGCCATTCACAAGTGGCGCGGCAAAGTTGCGGAACAAAGCGTGTTTGACAAGCGCAGTTTCTCTATACGAGACATTCAAGACAAAGTGAGAAGGTTTTTTTCATGCTTGTAATAGCTTGCCTATGCGTACTTTGGATACTCCTGTTTCTGTATCTCATGTGGGTAGGAAAACATCTCACCACTTTTCATCGCCAACAGGTTTCTGAGCCACAATCCTGGCCGCGCCTGAGTATTATTGTTCCGGCCTGTAATGAAGGGGCGCATATTGAGCAGGCGGTCCGTAGTTTGTTGGCGCAGGATTATCCGCAGCTCCAACTTGTTTTAGTGAATGATCGTTCCAGCGACAATACGGGAGCGATTATAGATGGCTTGGCAGCGACGGACGATCGGGTCAGAGCGATTCATATTGAGGAACTACCACCCGGTTGGTTGGGCAAAGTTCATGCGATGCATTGTGGCATGCAACATGCCGAGGGCGACTGGATTTTATTTACCGATGCCGACATCCATTTTCATGGAGATGTTTTGCGCAAGGCCATCGCCTATTCTGTGGATAGAGGCATTGATCACTTGGCCATGGTGCCCCGAATGCAGATGAACAACTTTTGGTTGCAATTGGCGGTGACCACGTTTGGGGTCATGTTTTTTGTGGGTAGTCGCGGTGGCGTGATAAATCACCGGCATAAGTTTCGACCGCCGGTCGGAATTGGGGCATTTAATCTGGTGAAAAAAGCGACCTTTGATCGGACCCCGGGATTTGAATGGCTGCGTTTGGAAGTGGTAGATGACGTGGGGTTGGGGTTAATGTTGCAAAATGCCGGGGGTCAGACCCATTTTGCAATGGCGGAAGAGGAATTGTCGCTGGATTGGTACCCCAGTTTGCGGGCTATGTTTAAGGGGTTGGAGAAAAACATCTTTGGCGCGGGGGCTCGCTATCAGGTTTCGCGAGTGTTAGTGCAGGTGTTTTTAACCTGGTTGCTTATTGCGGCGCCATGGTTGGCTCTGTTTTCCCCGGAACCGGTGTTGCAGGGGCTGGCAGGCCTGGCGCTCTGTGTGCACGTTTGGTTTGCTTTGAGTTTTGTTCGGCTCAGCCGCTGGGAGTCTGCGTACTTGTTGGCTTTACCTTTGGGTTTGGTATTGTTGAGTGCTATGTTGCTGTGGTCTGCTTTTCAATGTATCCGCAACGGTGGTGTGGACTGGCGCGGTACGCATTACTCCATGCAAGAACTGAAACAAGGGCAAAGGGTAAAATTTTGAACGGTTTTTTGTGATTTTCTGAAATCCAAGTCTGGAGCTATTATGAAATCGATTCTACGTTGTTTATTGAGTATCTGCATATTTCATGGCGTAGCAGCGATTGCTGCTGATGGAGTTCGGGACATACATAAATCCAGAGGCGGTATAGCCATTGACGGGTATGATGTGACGGCCTATTTCACCCAGCAAAAACCGCTTAAAGGTTCTGAGAAATTTCAGTTTCAATGGGGTGGTGCCATCTGGCTTTTTGTCGATGCGGATGCACTGAGAATGTTTAAAAGTAACCCGGAACAATATGCACCTCAGTATGGTGGCTATTGTTCCAATGGTTTGGCCGATGGCCATAAAATTGGCGCCGATCCCAATAACTGGAGCATCATCGATGGGAAATTGTACTTGTACTTTTCTCAATACGGTCGAGAACAGTGGCAAGGCAAGGTGAAGCCCTTGATGGAGTCCGCCGATGAAACCTGGCAGACTCTCAAGCAAGAATAGGCGGTTCCGGTGTTAACGGTGGATCAATTTGTTTTTTAATACGCAGGCGTTGTAGAGTTCCATGGCTTTGATCATACGGCGACTGTATTCCCGCTGAGGTAGTTTTCCATCCGCGACGGCTTGAGACAAAGCGTCAGTGACTTCAAAGGTGGCGTCTTCTGTAGATGCTCCATCCAACATCGCTTTGTGGGCGACTTGGCGGTATTTCTTGCCATAAGCTTGAAACACCTTAAAGCGGCAATTCGCGCCTTTTTCAGCAGCGGTGGCCATCTCTTTTTCGATTTGTTTCTGGTTTAAGCCTTTGGCTTTCAAACGGTCAGTCATAGACAGACGCAGTTCGGGTAAGTTTTCTTCTTTATATTTTTTCTTGAACAGGGTTTCAAACTCATCCGCCAAAACCTGAGTGGAGATTGCGGAGAATAGTAGGCCCATGGCTGCAAACATGGTGACTCTCATACGTTCCTCGATATAGAACAAAGAAAGGCGAATTGTAGCCCATTTTCGGTGTGAATTGGACATTCAAAAGGCTTCGGTATATAACTTTATCTATTTATTGCAATTTCAAACCTACAATATCAAACAGCGAAAAGCTCAAGGGAGAGTCAATGCCCACTCTACCGGTGGATTATAAACAGGCTTTGGATCGTCTGGCGGACAAATTACCGCGTTTGTTGGGGGGAAATCTCTATTCCTGCATTGTGTACGGCAGCGCCGTACGTGGCAATGTGGTACGAGGCCATTCTGATATCAATTTTCTCATAATTCTTAACGAATCCACGCCGGAAGCTCACAGCGCCATTGCGGATTGTCTGGATGGCAAGGTCAAAGTGGACTTGTTTATCATTGGTCGACGCGGAATGGAACGCAGTTTTCAAGCTTTTGCGATTAAGTTTCGCAGTATTGCCCGGAATTATCGGTTGTTATATGGAACAGATCCTTTTCAAGAATTGAGCATATCGGATGAGCGTTTGCGCTTTATTTGTGAACAATCTTTGCGCAATTTGCGCCTGCGCTGTGTCCACAACTACATTTTTTTGCGTCATAAGCCACAGCAATATGCTTATTATTTGCGCAAAACTTACGCGGCGGTTTTTATCGATATCAGCGAAGTCTTACGCTTGGAAAAAGTGGAGTTTGCAACTGACTTTTCCCAACGTATTGCTATTATTGAAAAGCACTTTGCCGTAGACGCTTCCATCCTGCAGCGGTTATTGGAACTAAAATCCAATGGAGAGCGCTTGTCAAAGGATCAAATTCCGGCGATTCACGGCAACTTATTCAATTTGTTGCATCACGTGATTACATGGGTGGAGGCGCAATGGCCGACACCGCAATAGTTCGTTGTCCGGTTTGCCTGACTTCACAAGTTTTTCCGAGCACTACCCCGGCGGATAAAACCATCAACTGTGGTAATTGTGATCGAAATTTTAAATTTGGCAAGGCCCTCAAGGAAGGAGGGCCGGGTACTGACCACAAGACAGATGCGGCCGCGAAACCGGCTTTGGTCAATACTCACTTTACCATAGAAGAGGACAATCGTGGCAATCCCTCTGTGGTTTGGTTGGTGGGGTTGTTTGTTTGTTTCCTGTTCGTGTTGTTTGTGCGTGATGCTGTCCGGCATATGCGTGGTCCGGAGTTTTTGTTGTCGTACTTTTTTGTGTTCATAATTTTGTTTGTTACCGTACTTATGGTACGTAGAAAGTTGGATGGCAATCCCCACATTACGTGGTTAGGTTTTATCGCTTTCGAGGCTATAGGTGTGCTCCGATATGTGGATGCCAGTGCGGTGGGTATGTCCAGGTTTGATTTTATGTTTTTTATGATGGGTGTCGGCGGCATCTTCATGTTTTTTCGTGCCTCCAAATCCGGAGACGGCAGTTGGTTTGGCGGTAATTGCAGTAGCTGCAGTAGCTGCAGCGGTTGCGGTGGTGGAGGCGGATGCGGTGGCTGTGGGTGAAAAGGTAATAGTAGCTATTGAGGCGGTAACGGATTGACAACAGTGAACGAGTCAAACGCGGTTAAGATTTCCCAATGCATTGGCGTGGGATATCGACGTCCCTTAGCGCAATGGATATTGAGTCGGCCGGCGGAGATACAATGCCTGGAAATCACCGCGGAACACTTTTTTGATGATCCCGACACCTTGCAACTATTAAAAGGGCGCTATCCGCTGATGCTACACGGCTTGGGCCTATCGTTGGGAACGCCCGGTCCACTTGATCAAACCTATCTGCAACAATTCGTACACGTCTGCCGACAAGCGGACCCTTTATGGGTAAGTGAGCATATTGCTTTTACTCGCAGTGGACACGTTGACTTGGGGCATCTGAATCCCATTCCCTACACCGAAGCCACACTGGCGTTGATGGTGGATCATACCCAAGAATTGGCCCAGGCATGTGATAAGCCGGTGATATTAGAAAATATCACCAGTCATTTGCATATTCCAGGAACCCTGACTGAACCGGAGTTTATCAATCGCTTGTGCGAAAAGGCCGGCTGCGGTTTACTTCTGGATGTCACCAATGCTTATGTTAACAGCCGCAATCACAATTTTGATGTCCGGCAATGGTTGCATCAGATCAACCCGGATGTGATTCAACAATTGCATATTGTGGGATATGCCAATGAGCAAGGTGTGTTTTACGATTCCCACTCCCAAGATATTCAGTGGGAATTGTATGAATTTACCCAAACGGTAGTGGAGTACTGCCAGGTGCAAAGTATCATAATCGAGCGCGACAACAACATACCTGCAGCGGATCAAATACAAACAGAAATTCTACAGCTGCAGCAATGCTTGGGATGGACACAGAACGATGCCGCTTGATGCTCCTGACAGTGCAGTTGGCGCCTTGGCGGTGTTACTGTCAGACCGCGATTTACGTCAAAGATTTGTAGAAAACCCGCTGTCTGTGTTGCCGTTATGGTCCTTGCCGGAATCCGAGCAAAAAATGTTGTTGCAGCTACGGGCAGATCAGCTCAACATTCAAGCCGCTATACTGATTCGAAAACGTTTGCGAGAAGTGGCTAAATGGATTCCGCTTACCATAGAAGGGCTTGGGGCGGATGCTTATGCGCTCTTCGATCAGTACGCCGAATGCTACTGGCCCCATACTCACCGAAGGCACCAGGAAGACGCCAAACGGTTTTGTGAGCACTTAAAAACCAAAGGTTATCCATACAACCGTAGCGAGTATAACCGGGTTCGTTTCGAAAACAGCTCTCGCCGCTGTGCGGTGACTTACGCCGGCGATGCTTGGGTACATGGTAGAAAGACTGCGGTATTGCAGTTTATGGTTCGACGTAAACAGCAGCCGCAGGAATGGCGTTTCTATATACGGGCATGACATGACCACGGCGTTGGAATTATGGGATAAACTGACGCGTATCCACCCTCAAGAGCGGCGTGCTGTGGCTTGGTCATTTTTGTACTTTTTTTGCCTGCTTTGCAGTTATTACATTATTCGGCCAATTCGCGACGAAATGGGTGTGCAAGGTGGCGTAGACCAATTGCAGTGGTTGTTCAGTGCCACCTTTGTGGTCATGTTGGCAGTGGTGCCCCTATTTGGTTGGCTATGCTCCCGTTTTCCACGTAAACGACTTCTACCCGTTGCCTACTATTTTTTCTGTCTAAACATTCTACTTTTCTTCTTCTTGTTGTTTTTGGGTATCGAGCCCGTATGGACGGCGCGAGCCTTTTTTGTTTGGGTTAGTGTGTTTAACTTGTTTGTGGTGTCTGTGTTCTGGAGTCTGATGGTGGACTTATACAGCGACACCCAAAGCAAAAGACTGTTTGGGTTGATTGCCGCCGGCGGTTCCCTGGGTGCGGTATGTGGTCCCTTGATTACCAGTGTGTTGGTGATGCATTTAGGGAAAACCCATTTATTATTGATATCCGCAGTTCTGCTATTGGCTTCCGTATTTTGTATGAAAAAGCTGATACGGTGGTATGAAGATCAGCCGCAAACTCAGCCCCGAGGTCAGTCTCCGGGCTTTGAATGCGAAGAACCTATGCATGGCGGACTGCTGGCAGGCATTCGTTTGGTATTATCGTCGCCCTATTTGCTGGGCATTTGTTTGCTCATATTGTTGTATACCACACTGTCCACTTTTTTGTATTTTCAGCAAGCACAAATAGTCAAAGATGCTTTTAGTGATTCGGATCAGCGAACCGCCGTGTTCGCCGCTATAGATCTGGCGGTCAATGGACTCACATTAGCATTTCAGGTTTTTTTCACCGGTCGTTTGGTTAATCGATTCGGTTTAAGCCGGACCTTGGCTTTAGTGCCTTTGCTGTTGGCTGCAGGTTTGTTTCTATTGGGCTTGATGCCGCAGTTGGGTTTGTTGATAGTGGTGCAGGTCGTCAGGCGGGCAGGTAACTATGCTATAATGCGACCGGCCAGGGAAATGCTCTATGTAGTGCTCGACCGAGAGTCCAAATACAAGGCAAAAAATTTTATCGATACTGCCGTCTATCGAGGCGGTGATGCGGTGAGTTCCTGGGTTTATACCGGATTGAAAAGTGCCGGTTTATCTTTATCGAATATCGCATTTTTGGCAGTACCCCTGGCTTTGGTTTGGGCTGTAGTGGCATATCGACTGGGGCGGCGCCAAGGTGAGATTGCACAGCAGACTTTGGGTAAAGGGGCTTGCCATGAATAGAAAAATCAAAAACTCTGAATTGCAACGACGTTTATTTTTAAAACGGTTACTGGCTGCGACAACAGCGTCGATGTTGCCTTTGGCAGGTGGGCAATCCCGGGCCGCCTCCAGACGAAAATCCAATAATCACTCTAAAGCCGCTCCAGCAGTTATCCGCAAGATTATTCCTTCCAGCGGTGAGAAACTACCCGTTATTGGATTGGGTACGTCCCGTACCTTTGATTTGGGTCATGATATGGGGTATGACCGCAGTGGTTACGATAATTTACTCAAAGTCATGCAGGCCTTTTTTGAAGGTGGAGGTACGCTGATTGACTCCTCACCTATGTACGGTTCCTCGGAAAAAGTGGTCGGTACCTTGCTTAAACTCATACCGAAGGAGCAGGAGTTTTTTTCCGCCACCAAAGTTTGGATCGACGGGGAACAACAAGGCAAAGAGCAAATGGAACAGTCTCGCTTTCTCTGGGGTGTGAAACGATTTGATTTGATGCAAATTCATAACCTGCGCGATTGGAACGTGCATCTTAAAACCATAAAGCGTATGAAGGAAGAGGGTAAGATCCGTTATATTGGAATTACCACTTCTCACGGTCGGTATCATCCGCAGTTGGAAACTATTTTACAAAAAGAATCGTTTGACTTCGTGCAGTTGAGTTACAACATAGTAGACAGAGAAGTTGAACAACGGTTGTTGCCCCTTGCCGCCGATCGCGGTGTAGCAGTTATCGTAAATCGTCCTTACCAACGCGGCAGTCTGTTTTCCAGAGTTCGTGGCGAGCGTGTTCCGCCATGGGTCGAAGAGTTTGATTGTCAATCCTGGGGACAATTTTTTCTGAAATTTATCATCTCCCACCCGGCCGTGAGCTGTACTATTCCAGCCACCACAAAAGTGCATCACATGCAGGACAATATGCAAGCCGGATTTGGCGGCTTGCCGGATGCCAAAACACGAAAACGTATGATTGCCTATTACATGGATTTGTAGCTCATTATGTAACTAAGTGTTGTTTCAGCCTTGTTCCACATAAGCAAGGCCATTTTTATACGACCAACAGGCGTTGGTAACAACCACGTCGGGGTTGGCTTGACTGAGTTTGATTCCTTCCGGTTTTTTTAAAGTGTAAATAGCTATTTCTTTCAGGTTTTTCTTTTTGAGGCTCATGACATCAAGATCGACTTTGCAATTATGCAGGTCCAGATGTGTTAATTTTCTTAGTTTGGAAAAAATTGATAGGGGAATAGGTTTTTTGACGCTGACAATATCCACTGCTTCCACATTACTAAAGCTCTTAATGTCTCTTAAGTCCAGTCGACTGCAGGATTGGATAATCAGTCTGGTGATGTTGCTGTTGTTCCCTTTCAGGTGTTGCAGTTTTGTACAGCCATGGATCTGTAGGAATGATAGTGTGGGTATGTGAGCCGTACTGCTCAGAATGTCTATATTTCCACCGGATAAACTCATGTATTCGAGCGGTACGTTTTTCCATAATTTGAGTGATAACGCCGGACAGCTTGACAGGGATAGGCTGTTGAGAGTGTGACAATGGCGGATGGCTTCCGAGTCACCCGGGTGGGCATAGCGCAAGTTGAGTTTTCCAATGTTGGTGGCGGCGATCTTATCTATTTTTCGGCGTGTGTTTTTACCCGTGTCGATGGCGATATATCGACCGTTTTGGAAAAATTCCAGGCCGTCCAAGTTGAGCAACTTCCAACCATAAAGATCCAGTGTTTCCAGCTTGGGTAGTGCCTCCAAAAAGGAAAGGTCTTTAAGCAAAGAACTGTATTCTAGAACCAGCGACTTAATATTATTGATACCTTTTATACCGGCGAGGTGATGCTTTAACTGGTGGGTGTCAATTTCCTTTTTTCCCTCATTATTCAATGACAGGGTGTCAAATTTAGGATTGATCGACTTGCAGGAACGAATATTCCATTCTTCCAGTTCCACGTCATTCAACGACAGTTCTGTCATGAGGAATCCTTTTCGAATTGGTTTTTGTCTAGTCTATTCGTTTACCTTTCGCTGGTAAATCCCAGCTTTTGAATCTCTATCGCTAATTTTATGCTCGAGTATTGAAATCCGCACATAGGGAAGAGTAGTGTGATATCCAATGGATTCAGCTGCGGATGTAATAATATTCAGCGTCGATGGGGGCTGTGTAACAACAACTTCAATTTAATCTGGTTCGCTGGTTCATTTTTTGACGCTGGTTTTCGTCAATGTACCCGTTTATAATCGCGGGATAACAATAATGGGAATCGGTGGGTATGAAAAAAATCTATAAGTTTCTAGTGTTATTATCTTTTTTCGCGTTGTCTGCTTGCGGTGGGGGTGGTGATTCCGCAGGGCAATCCAGCGATAGTATCCCTGTATTGTCGATAACAGATGTTTCGGTCAGTGAAGGAGAAACAGGTACGCAGCTTACTTTTTCCGTCAGTCTGAGTAAGATGTCGGATTCTGCTGTTACCGTAGATTACGCCACGTCAGACGGAACGGCGACCGCCGGAGAGGATTATGCTGGAGTTGCGGGTACCTTAACGATCGATGCAGGCATGACCGGTGGTGAGATTAATGTTGCGGTAGTAGGGGATTCAATGTATGAGGGCGATGAAACCCTTACCTTGAATTTCAGCAATGTTTCAGGTGCCACTTTAGCCAACACTGTGGTAACCGGTACAATTCTAAATGATGATCCCTTGCCCAGTGTGTCCATAAGCGACGCCAGTGTGGCAGAGGGCAACAGTGGTACTACCAATCTGATTTTTACGGTAAGTCTCGGTTCAGTTTCCTCCCTTCCAGTAAGCCTGGAATATGTCACTGTGGATGGAGTGGCCTTGAGCGCCAGTGATTTTGTTACTGTTTCTGATATCGCAACCATTGCTGCCGGTGAGACGTCCACAACGATTACCGTCAGTGTCAATGGCGATGCGGAAGTAGAAGGGGATGAGACCTTTATCGTGGTATTGAGTAACCCTTCCGGCGCAACAATCAGTGATGCGGAGGCGACGGGAACTATACTGAATGATGATGGTGTGGTATCAGTCGGGTTAAGCATTGCTAGTGTATCGGTCAGTGAGGGCACCGGTAGCTCAAGTGAAATGATATTTACGGTTTCGCTCAGCAGTCCGTCAGCTGCGGATGTCAGTGTAGACTACGGGACGAACAATGGCACAGCTTTTGCGACTTTGGATTTCCTATCCACTTCCGGTACATTGACTATCCCTGCGGGCCAGACGACAGGCCAGATAGTAGTGAGTATTGTGGGTGATGGCTTTGTTGAAGCGGATGAGACTTTTACAATTACATTGAGTAATCCATCAACCAACGCAACATTGCTGGCCGGTACGGCAACAGGTACGATTGTTAATGATGATGCACATTTAATCAGTGTTTCCGATGTGCAAGTGAAAGAGGGGGATGGCGGTACTAAGAAAGTCGTTTTCTACCTCAATTCCGAGTATGCCATAGCTCAGCAATCCGTTTCCTTTGATTATACTACTGTCAACGGGTCTGCAATGGCAGGCGAAGATTATACAGCAGTCAGCGGCAGCGTTAGCTTTAATCCCGGAGAACTGCTTTGGACTGCTGTTAGTGTAGATATTAACGGCGACATTGTAGTGGAGCAGGACGAAACCTTCACGCTGCAGCTCAGTGGTGCAACCGGGGTAAGTTTTAGCGCAAATAGTATCACTGCCACAATCTTGAATGATGACGCTGATGTCAGCGTGGCTAATACCCGGGCCTTGGAGGGTGATTCCGGTCCGGTAGATTTAGTGTTTACTATTTCGCTGGATCAACCTCTGGCCGGAGACGTTAGTTTCGATTTTGCCACCGGCATAGGTTCGGCTGACAACGGGATCGATTATACCGGTGTGTCCGGTAGGGCAACCATTAACGCAGGCAATACCCAAACTACGGTAGCCGTAAGTGTCAGCGGTGATACTGATGTGGAACAAAATGAAATAGTTCCGTTTGTCATTTCCAACGTGAGTGGCGCCGTATTAGGTCGATCAGTCGCTTTTGGTATTATTGAAAATGATGATGGGGGCAAGCAAGTTAATCTGCCGATAACGGGGCAAAATGAATGTTTTGATGGTAATGGTGATCCAATTGCATGTGCCGGTACAGGTCAAGACGGTGAACATCGCTCGGGATCAGGGTTTCTTACGCCACGCTTTATGAACAACGGCGATGGTACTGTCGTGGACTCACTCACCGGTATTGTGTGGCCGGCAGATGGGAACATCATGTCCTCTCGCGATCCGGGGTATGATAGGGAAGGTGTTGCCGATGACGGTATTGTGACCTGGCAGGCGGCGTTGGCGTATGTTGCCAAATTGAATGAAGAATCCTATCTTGGCTATAACGATTGGCGCTTGCCTAATAGAAACGAACTGCGCAGCCTGATCAATTATGGCGTAGCGGATAACGCAGTTGAGTTACACAGCAATGGATTCAGTAACTACGCTTCGTCCTATTGGTCTTCATCAAGTTATTTTAGCGCAGATGCGGTTTCCGCGGCTGCGTGGGTCGTCAATATGGTTTCCGGTTATATTTTTCCCATGGATAAATCTGAGTTAGTTGTCGCGTTTATGGGAGTTGTGCCCGTGCGTGGAGGAAATATGGGGTATGCCAAAGTACCGTTAACGGCTCAGACACAGTGCTATAGCTTCGATGGCACGATGATTTCCTGCGACGGAACCGGCCAAGACGGCGAATATCAACAGGGTATACATTGGCCCGAGCCTCGTTTTAGTACCGGCGCCGGTACTACGGTTACAGATAGCTTAACGGGTTTGATCTGGGCTCCTGACGCCAATGTGATGGCAACTCGAGATCCCACGTTCGATACCGAAGGTAACAGCGGTGACGGTAAAGTTTCATGGCAAACGGCATTGGATTACGTGGCGAAGTTGAATGCAGAAGCCTATTTGGGATATAGAGACTGGAGTTTGCCTAATGTTAACGAGCTGCAATCACTTATTAATATTGAGAACCAAATGACTGCGTATCCACAGCTAAGTGGATGGTTGTACAGCAATGGTTTTAGTAATATTGGTGATCAGTATTGGAGTTCCACCACATACCGGATATTCCCCGGTACTGCCTGGTCAGTGCATGTGGGTTCCAGTGCTCTAGTTTTGCCGTATGCCGGGGCGATGCCTGCGGCTGGAAAGTCTGTACAGTATTATGTTTGGCCGGTTCGCAGGGCGATAATAAGCCTATCGATTAATTCGAACGCAGATGACATGGGGCCTGAAATCAGTTCGGATGATTTGTCGCTCTATTTTCATAGTAACCGAGCGGGTGGTCAGGGAGGTATTGATATTTGGGTATCCAGTCGCGCTACTACAGGAACTGGTTGGAGTGGTGCTGTCAATTTGGGGGCGGCGATCAACAGTGCTGCTGATGATAGAGCACCAACCGTGTCACAAGATAATCTGACATTGATCTTCGCTTCAAATCGCAACGGCAATAATGATCTATATGTTTCAACCAGGGCGTCTGTCAGTGATCCTTGGGGAAGTCCTGTGGGGATTGGAGCTAGTATTAATACGGCAAACGATGAGAGTGGCCCCAGTTTGTCCACTGATGGTCTAGCTTTGTATTTTCATTCGGACAGGCCAGGCGGTTTAGGGGCTGCTGATATTTATGTGTCAACTCGCGCCGGCACATCAGATCCTTGGGGTGCACCAACACCTGTATCCGTTGTTAACTCAGCCGAATTCGATGTGGCACCGGATGTTTCGGCTGACGGTTTGGCTCTCTATTTTCATTCTCCACGGTTACAAGGTGTGGGAGGGCACGATATTTGGGTTTCTAAACGCGCTACAACCGCTGATGCTTGGGGGACGCCGGAAGTGTTGGTCTCTCCGATTAATACTTTTGCGATAGAAACCGGTGCCAGTATTTCCAACGACAATCGTACCTTGTATTTTAGTTCCGATCGTATTGGGAGTACGGGGCGAGATATTTGGCAATTTACTTGGTAGTGATGTACTGTCCTTGCGTGGGCATGGTTTCGTGCCTACGCAATCAATATTGATTTGCACCTTCAACGTTCTGCCCAATTCGTGTAGACGGCTAGGCTGGAATAGCTTGCGTATTTCACCATGCAGACTTTATGCTTGGTTTTATTAACTATTAGCAATAGAAGTTTTTCGGTGCGCGACAGAGTTTGGGCTGATATTAGAATCCGTTTTCATCGCTACTTGTATCCGCAGATGTTGCTGCTTCATTCCAAATTGGATTGTTCAAATCATCCGGGTGTAATTTTTCCCGTTCCGCTTCATATAAATGCCAGTATGATTTGTCGATGGCACCCTGGGCGTATTCGGTTTTTTTGTCATGGGCGAAGGGACACCACCAGTTTTCGACGATAGTTACCAAATATGCCGAGTAGCGAAACAACGCCACGCTTAATGGGCAATACAGTTTGCAGTTGAAGATCCAATACCACTTTAGGGCACGTAGATTGAACCAGCGGGCACCGGTGGAGTAAACGATTTGGTTGTGGTAACGGTAGCGATGTGAAATCCAGGCAGGGACAAAGTCCCAATAAGAGCGTATGTTCATACCACCCACATAGTGTAAGTGGATCTTCACCAATATTACTCCTATGAGTACAAAGGGCAGGGTGGTTAGAATTGGCAAGTAGATCAAAGGCACTCCGATGACGTGTTTCCAGGGAGCTTGTTTTACATAGTTAGCGCCTATTTGGACCCGATTGTTGAGAATGCTCATAGACACTTTCTCCTGAAGCAAATAGCGGAAGTACTGTATTAAGTATATGATACTTCCGCCTGTTTACAGATTTCATTGAGCCATTGCACGGTAGCCTGGGGATTCCACAGGGCATGTTAAACCGGTTTGCACCAATGCCTCTGCCAGTGGGGTATGGGGTACTTGCCCGCCCAAAGCCCGTTGCAGTGCATCTTCAGCAAGATTGACTTCCTGTTGCCATAGGTAACGCATTTCCACCAATCCTTTAAAGGCTGTGTTGAACGGTGCCAACAGACGCAGCACCAACCAGGGGAATGAATTGCGTTTTACCCTGACACCGCTGAGCTGTTCTACGGTTTGTGCCAAGTCATCGAAGCTGAAGCGGTGGCCTCGAAAGTGGAATACATTGTGTGTCGGTAGGTGCTGACGCATTTCCAATATGTCGGCACAGGCAGCTGCGGCGTCCGGCAAATAGGCCCAGGTGTGGGTCAGATCGGTTCTGCCCGCGGCGATTACTTGATAGCCCGTTTTTGTGGGTTTAAGCAAATGCCCCAACCAGGAACTGCGGGTATCGTTACTGATGAAATCTCCCATGCGCATGACGATGACCTGGGCTCCATTGTCGCCGGCCTGTTGCAATCGCCGCTCCATGGCGAGACGAATTTGGCCTTTTGAGGTCTTTGGTTTCATGACCGCGGTTTCGGAAAATTCCGGACCGTCCTTGGGGTCGAAAACATACACATTACCCGGAAACAGCAGGGTGAGTTGGTTTTCTTCGGCAACGGTAGCGGCATTCTCCAGCAAGGGTAAGGCCACCCCATCCCAACGATAATTGGCAGGGTTAACGCCATAAACAATAATTTGTGCGCCTTCCGCAGCACAACGTAGTTGTTCCAGGTTGGCTACCTCACCTTGAAAGACTTGAGCGCCCTGGAAACGTTCAGGTAAGCGGGTGGGCTGTCTCAACAGGGTACGGATAGCGTAACCCCGACGAGCCAGGGTCTGGGCCATATGGGAACCAAAATTTCCGGAAATGCCTAATATCAAAGCCGTTTTCATATGTTATCTCCTTTTTCAAAGATTCGTTCGTTGAAACTGTGTGTAGTATGGATATAGAATAATGAATAGAGAATAGATAAAAACTTATACAGGATATTCAAATATGAATAACGTAGAGTGGAGCCTTATTCGTTCCTTCCTTATGGTTGCGGAGCAGGGCAGTTTGTCAGCCGCTGCCCGGCAGTTGGGCGTTTCTCAGCCCACCTTAACTCGGGATATCCAGGCCTTGGAGTCAGGTAGCGGTTTAAATTTATTCAGACGTACCACAAGGGGTTTGCAGCTCACAGAATCGGGGCAATCCTTAGTGGATGCAGCAAGCCGTATGGCTACCGCGGCTAATGATTTTAACCGCCTGGCATCTGGATTGTCTTCCGTGCTGGAAGGTAGTGTGCGAATTAGTGCCAATGAAATCGTGGGAATCTATTTGTTACCGAAAGCGTTGGCGAAATTTCGTGAGCAACATCCGGGGGTGCAAATAGAGATTGTGATTTCCAATCAAGTCAGTAGTTTGAGTAAGCGAGAGGCGGATATTGCCTTGCGTATGTTTCGACCCACACAGCCAGATTTGGTGGCACAGCGCTTAGCGGATATGCCTTTGGGCTTTTACGCGCATCGTGACTATGTCAAACGCTTGGGAGAACCAAAATCCATTGCAGAATTACAGAGCCACACAATGATTGGATATGATGAAAGTACGGAGTACATCGAAGAGGCTGCAAAATTGGGTTTTCCGCTGGTGCGTCAGAATTTTGCTTTACGTACAGACCATCTGCTGGCCCAAATTAACTTGGCCAGGGCCGGAGCTGGGATTGTGGGGGGGCATGTGGCTTTGGCCAAACTCTGGCCTGAACTGGTACCGGTGATGCAATGGGTTCCATTGCCCGTTTTGGAGTTTTGGATTGTTTGCCACAGTGATGTGCAATACAACAGTCGTATACGTGCACTGATGCGATTTTTAGCTGACTGGTTTAAGGCAGATCCTTATGAAAACATTATGTTGTAGCTTTGCGATGTTGGCAACATTGTAAACTTGGGGAGTTGTAATGTTCAGATCCAAAAGTGTCAAGCCGATTTTACTAAGACGGCTTAGTGGAAAATGACGGCTTTAGAAATTATTGGCAGGAGCTTTTTCATAGAGCTGCTAGAATTTATCTGTTGAGGCAATGTAAACACCAAGGTAGTCGAATGACTGAGAAGGAACAAACAAAGGAAGCATTGCGTCTGGCATTGGAACAGGCCAACACAAAAATTGCCGGATTGGAAAAGAGGCTCCTGGACCTGGAGCAAGCCAAATTTCATAACGTCATTGACGCTTCCCCGGTACCATACGCACTAAACGATGATGATGGTGACATTACCTATTTGAACCCGGCATTTATTGCGGTTTTTGGCTACACCCTGGAGGATATACCTACCCTGGAGCATTGGTGGCCCAAGGCTTACCCCGATGAGAGCTATCGTCAATGGGTTATTGACAGCTGGCGAGAACACTTGGACACCGCGGCACGTACGGGGGCCCCGTTTGAGCCCTTGGAATTACAAATTTGCTGCAAGGACGGCTCGATACGCACGGTGCTGGCCAGTGCGGCGCCCCTGTGTGACACCTATAAAGGTGAACATCTGGTTATCCTATACGATATTACCGGGCGTAAGAAAATCGAAGATGCGCTTTCTGAGCAGGAAAAAGAACTGGTGGACATTATTGACCACCTGCCAAGTATGATTTTTCTCAAAGAAGCAAAGGAATTGCGTTATGCGCGGTTTAATCGAGCCGGCGAAAGATTGACAGGCATATCTCGGGAACAAATCATTGGCAAAAATGACTATGATTTTTTCCCCAAAGAACAGGCCGACTTTTTTACCGGGCGTGATCGCGTGGTTTTGGCCTCTGGTGAGTTGGAGGACATTCCAGACGAGCCGATCGATACTCCTCAGGGTACTCGCAGCTTGCATACCCGCAAAGTGGCAATCTACGGTAAGGATGGAGAACCCAAATATTTGTTGGGTGTTTCCGACGATATTACTGAGCATAAAAAAGCCGATGCAGAACGCCAGCGGTTACAGCGAGAGTTGCAGCAGGTTCATAAAATGGAGTCCATTGGTAATCTGACGGGGGGTATTGCCCATGATTTCAATAATCTGCTGGGTATCATTACCGGCTATACCAGTTTGGGTCATGAATATTGTAAGAACAAAAACGAGACTAAACTCCTTACTTACCTGGAGCATATTCACACGGCCAGTGAGCGAGCCACCAGTCTGGTCGCACAAATGTTGGCATTCAGTCGAAATGATCCGGCGGACCTGGAGCCTGTAGACTTGAGTCTCTTGGTGAAAGAAGACATTAAAATGCTCAGAGCCACATTGCCGGCCAGTATGCAAATAGAAACTCAGATTGATGAGGACTTACCCGGCGTCTTAATGAATGCCACACAGCTGAATCAGATTCTGATGAATTTGGCGGTTAATGCCAGGGATGCTATGGATGGGGCGGGGCTGATGACCGTGCGTCTGGGATGGGTGCGAGATTTACACACAGAGTCCTCTGTGTCACATCAGCCTATTTCCGGAGATTGGGTGGAGTTGGCAGTGACAGATACGGGTTGCGGCATCGATGCGAGTACCTTCGATGATATATTCACTCCGTTTTATACCAGCAAAATGGTGGGAAAGGGTACCGGCATGGGTTTGGCGGTGATATACGGAATCATGAAAGGTTGCAATGGCCACATATTGGTAGATTCAGCGGAAGGTAAAGGCAGTACATTTCGTATGTTGTTTCCACCTTTGGATGTGCCTGCTAAGCCGATGGATTCTAATAATCTTAAAACCCGTCACATTAGTGGCGCGGGAGAGGAAGTATTGATAGTGGATGATGAAGAGAGTCTGGCCGGGTTTGTGGGAGAGTTAATCAGCCACCACGGTTACGTTCCGCATGTGGTCACCGATAGCGAAAGAGCGTTGGCGACGTACAAAGAAAACCCATCCCGGTTTCCCATAGTGGTAACTGATCAAACCATGCCGAAATTGACGGGTTTGCAATTGATTCAGCAGATGCGGGAAATCACACCGTCGTTGCCTGCTATCTTGTGCAGCGGCTATAGTGATAAGGTGAATCCTCAAGAAGCCGAAAACCAGGATATTTGCTATATGCAAAAACCGGTGGATGGAGGCGGTTTAGTGCAACGGATTGGCGAGTTGTTAAAAAAAACTGCAGCGTAAATCTCTGATGCGGTTTGTCGTCGGAAGCTTACGACTGCCGGTTTGATTCAGAACTGAAGTATGTTGCGGTTTTTTGGTGGGGTATGCACAAGTTCCTCAGTAATCGTAGCCAAGTTTTCTCCTAGCGCGTCTCTGGCTTCATCCAACAGGGTATTCACCATATAAGTGGGCAAGTGCAGAATGTATGCTGTTTCCTCCAAATTGAATTCTTCCACTTGAGTCAGATAGATAACTGCACGCTGTTCCATTGAAAACGAATCATAAAAGATATCAACTTCGCTCAGGGGCTTCCTGGCGGGAGAGCCGCAAATATGATACACGCCTTTCGGGCGTTTCGGCTCAATAGAATCACTGCTCAGTAATTTATGTGCGATTGCAAAAAGCCAGGTACGAAGTTTTATTTCCGGATCGCGGCGGTGTAATTTCGCCAGAGCGTGCTGTAAGGCTTCGCTAAGTGTCTGTTGAATCTTATTTTCCTCAGTGCACAGGGCATGGGCGTACCGTATCAGCATAGGTGCTGCGTCCAGTACCTGTTGAGCGTTATTGGCTGTATTCAAAATGGGGTCCCTCTTATTATATGTACCGGTAAGCTAGACTGGATCTAAGCTTCCTTTGTCAAATCGCTTTATTTGAGTTTGACGTTTTTATTTATAGTACAAATGTTCATGGTTTTTATTCCCTTTTATCTACATAAAATGTTACATCCGTCCTTGTTATCTCGAAACCGTACTTTTGTACAGTTCCGTCTGATAATTAGAATCTATCTAAAAAACACGGCAAATTATTGTTAGTTTAACGTTTATTAATCACTCCATGCTATACTTAACTGCTTTAACGTGAAATTTGGGGAGAGTCTGGGTTTGGAGTGGCGCTAAGGAACCAGCCACCAAAGTCGGGCTTTTTGCGGATTTCCTACACAGGAGATTAATGATGGCTAAAGCTTCGGCAAGACACATATTGGTGGAAACAGAGGACCAGTGTCGCGAAATTAAAGATAAAATTAGTGGTGGTGCGGATTTTGCTCAAATGGCAAAAGAATTTTCCAGCTGTCCCTCCGAAACTCAAGGTGGCGATCTGGGTGAATTTTCTCCCGGACAAATGGTGCGTGAGTTTGATGAAGTGGTGTTTTCCGCCGATGTGAATACAGTACAGGGGCCCGTCAAAACCCAGTTTGGTTATCATTTAATCGAAATTACCAATCGTACGGAATAAATTAATAAATACAACCAAATAGCAGCTGTGCCACTCATTGCCGCAGCTGCGTAATTCAGTAGTGACCTGCATGAAAACCCATAAAACTCGATACTGGCAAATCAAAATCCCTGATGACTGGCAAGTGGAGTCCGACCCCGATTGCGAGATATTGTATCAGCAGGATGGCCCGGGCGAGTTGCATATTAGTGCGGTGCACATGGATCAGGATGTTGATGATCAGACCTTGCAGGATATGGCGGGTGATCATATTCAATCAGGTGCCGATGCGGAGGACGTGGATCTGGGGCAATTTGATGGTTTGTTCCTTGATTATGAATCCAAAGGTGAATACTGGCGCGAATGGTATTTACGCCGAGGCCCGTTATTGCTGTATGTCTCTTACGCCTGTGAGTTAAAACACGAAGGTGAAGAAGACGATGTAGTGGAAATGATGTTGGAGTCTTTATGTGTCGTTTAATATTTGCCGCGCAAAATCTGTTTTAGTTTGCTAAAGCCTGTGATCTTATCAGCGTATTTGGCACAAGGTTGCTTACTCGATATGCTGGGTTTGGGTGTGGTTCCATAATATAATTCGGTTTTATTCTTCCGGGGTAAATCCATGTCTGCGCTGTATCGTCTCCTATTGCCGTTTGTTTTGGTTCTGTTTCTCAATGGTTGCTCCAACGATGACGTTGTGCAGGATGCGAGTTTATTGGCGCAGGATCTGAGCGGAACCTGGTTATTGTTAAATGAAGAACAGTTTTACAACAAAGCGACTGGCGACTATTTGTATTCTGAGTTCATTGAAAGTTCGGTGATCATCGATGATGAAGGCCGGCGAGTTAACTTTTATCGCTGTATCTATTATGGATCACTACCCACGATCGGCGTAAAAACCGATACCCATTACTATCACAATGTCGTTGAAGATGGTTATGAATTGCAGGGTGACGGTTCGCTGCAACGACAGTTCCCTCGCCAAGCCAATCAGTACAACGATACCCAGGAGACGGTTCGTGTAGAAAGGTTAATTCGTATTTCTTCGGACATTGTTTTGGATCATGGTGAGCTTATTGTTAACGGCGTAATGTCGGTAAATGAAACCAATCATGTCTGTTTGGATCGTCGCTACGATAGTTTATCTGACGCTGAAAATTTGGCGCTCTCCATTCCTTACATTGATGACTACGTTTCCTGGGCTATCTCTACTGTCAACGGTTTGAGCGTAAATACCTACCAATACGATTCCAATAGCATAAGAAGCGAAATCACGAGTTTTTATTTTGGTAATTACATGGGATCCGTTAACCCCGCTACCGCTACTATAGACGTTACCGAAGCGGACTTGGGACGCTATGTAGGAACCTTCAGTTTTACCGACTTTGCGGAAAATTCTTACAGCGGCAGCTTTGAGATTAATCCCCAATACTAACCATAAGCGGTCAGCTACCCTGCCATCTTTCCAAGTCGCAAGAATCGTAAGCCTGCGTTTTATTTGACCTGGTCCATCAACTCCGCATCCGGCTGTACCGGAGCGGGCTCGCTGGTGAGGCGAGGGCCTTTCCACAGTCGCCAGTAAATGGACCAAAACGAAGGTTGGGGGTCATTAGGGTCTACCAAGCGGGGTAGATACAACCAAGGTACTTTGGGATGGCGGTGGTGCACCAGATGGAAATGGTAATTTAAAAAAATCCAACGAACCACCGGATGTATTTTCAAATTCCAGGAGCCTTCTTTCACATCGCGAACACTCCAGGCATGGTCAGCGTATTGCAGCGCACACCAGTTCAAAGCGAAAGCGACATAGCACAACAACCAGCCTGTTAGCGTCAAGTCCAGAGACCAAATCAGCAGACACTGGAACAGCAAGGTGAAGCCGATTTCCCGTCGTAACAGACCCGGATCAGCCTGCACCAGATCTTCCACCATAGGCTTCAGCCCCATGACGTGAACCACTTTGTTTCGAAAAAAAGCCGAATGAAAAAACGGTGATGCCAGCAAAAGCAATAAGCAGCCCACAGGTATGGATAGCCAGTAGAAACCGCTCAGCAGGCAATACAGGCGATAATATGCCACAAATTTCTTACCGGGGTCGGTGTAGTAATCAAATAGCTCGACGTCGCTGCGGTTACGTCGATGATGTCCGAGATGGCAAACTCGATGAAAACTAAACGAGGTGGGAAAAAATACCGCTGACATACAGCCGAACACATAATTGATACGAGGATTCGGGTGGAATACACCGTGTACCGATTCGTGTAACAAGGAGAAAATTGTGTTGCCAAGGTAGGAAAACAACAATATGCCCAGGACGACACTCCAAACATTGATTGCTGCGCTGACCAGCCATAGACAAGCTATCGCCAAAGCATAGGTCGATAGAGCAATGCTCAGGTTTAAAACAGCAGGAATGGGAAATCGGTATGCGTGTGTTGAGGTTATTGACATGTTTTTTCCGCGTTAGCATCCTGATTCGGTTGATCCGTTGCCTTTGTTTCGGGTATGCGTTTACCTTGTTCCCAAGTGGTAAAAGGAGGTAAGACCCGCTGTGCGGGAAAGACTTCTCCTGCGCCAATGCGGCAGCCCGGACCCAATACCGTATTGAAACCACAGATGCATTGCTGTTCCAAAGTGATGGGCGCCAGTGTTAATTCGTAGCCTTCGGCGCTTTTGCTGAGTAAATGGGCGCAAATCATACTGCGTGAGCCAATCACGCAACCGTGAGCGATGTTGAGCAAATAACGGTCGGTGACATATATGCCCGGCGACCAATAAGCAAAAGCGCTGACTTTGGAACCCCAGGTAATGAGCCATAGGGCATAAATGCCCGGTAGTAAACGCAGTAATTCTTCGAGAAACCCCAATCGATTAAACAGCATTTGGTATTGGGTCAGCAACCACCAGGTGTTGTAATGTCGTTCCGTATGCAGGGCGCGCAAGGGTAAGGGTATGGGGCGAAGTATTAATGTGACTCTGCATAATAGGGGAGGAACACCATAAATCCAAATCAGGATAAAGCTGATTTTGGCTGCCCAGGAAGTAAGAACACCGGGATAAAACAGCAGAACCGCGGCGGTAACTAAATACGCGGGGGTGAAATATCCTGCCAGTATCATAAAGCGGGTCAGCTTTAATGTTGGGTCTATGTCGGGCGTCATGCTGCAGCACCCGGTAAAATCTTAGCCAGGTTTTTGAGCTCCGGGATAGTGTCAAAAAAGGCAAAGCTATGGGGCATGTTATCTCGGCTGAACATACTGCAAAGATATTCTCTATTATGCTTCAATGCCAGTAATTGCTGAATCAATTCATCCTGTTTGGGTGACAGTTCAGGGCATTCTTGGATGAAGTGGCGCAGTAAGTTCAGGCCGGAGCGTTTAGGCGTCATCATGTCTTTGACAAACATCATGAATAACCGGGCATTAATGGTGCGCAAAGCTTTTGATTTTGGGTGGCATTGATGCAGTAAGTGCAGGTCCAGATGAATATGGCGGGCCTCGTCCTTAAAGTGTTCTTTGTGCAGCGTGACAAAATGGGGTTCAATCTCACCCAAAGAACTGCTGGTGTTTTCAAACATGGCGCGCGATAACACCAGGGAATATTCTTCCATCGCAACAATATACCACAATAAAAAGACCAGCAAGCCGGGGAAGTGCGTTAGGATTCTGAATAAGCGGTCTTCCCAGAATCCGAAACGATTAAAATAGCGCTCACTGTTCTGATATAAATTCGGACGACAATGACGGTTTAAACGCGCAAAGCTTTCGTGATGCAACATTTCCTCTTGCATCATTGTGCGTAAGTTTTGACACAATACTTCTTGTTTGAGAATGAAGGAGGATTGCCCCAGTCTATCAATCACGCGGTTGATGAAATCCTTTTCAAACATCATAAACTGTTCATTAACACGCAGTGCGTATAATTGGTTATAGCGGAGTTTTAACTCAAAACTCAAGGTTTTGTATGCAGGGGTGAAATACAATTGGGTTAGGTGTTCGTGAATAAAGGGTTTGGAAAAGTCCACCAGTCCCAGTGAGATTTTCTGGGTGCAACAGGACTGCGTTTGCGCCAGTTCTTGAATTCTTTGCAGTGACAAAAGTTTCACAGGTTCATGCTCTAAGCCGATGCAATCCACTTTTCAAAAGAACGGACTTCAAACTAGCACTCTCCAAACAGCATACCGTGTTTCTTAAAAACCTCTTTTCGGAAAATAGGATTGAACTGTAAATAAGTACCGAAACGGTAGATGGAGCGCAAATTGGTTTTAAAATCCAGTGCTCTGGTAACAATAGAGCCGACACTGTTGAATCGGCTGCGAGCGTCATGACAAGCGTGGGTAAGCTCATCGGGGCTCATATGCTTGGGTTCAAAGGTGGCATAATTAAAGCGATAATCCGGGTGCAACCACCATTTGCCGTTATACAGCAAGCGATTCTCAGATTCCAGTTTTCGGTACAGTGGGGTATTGGGGTAGGGTACCAGAATGTTAAAGGCCGCAAAGGTGAATTTATTGCTTAAGGCAAAATCCAGGGTATCCTCAATGGAGCTTAGGGTGTCGCCGTCATGGCCCAGAGTGAATGCGGCCCAGGTCTGTAAGCCGTAATCGCGCAGGATTTGGATTTGCTCCCGGTAGCGGGAAAAGTGTTTTATATTGGGTGCCTTTTTCATGGTTTTGAGGTTGTCCGGATCCAGGGACTCGAAGCCGATGACGTTACCCAGGCAGCCACTTTGAACCATTAATCGCATTAGCTCGCGGTCCTTGGTCATGTCTATGCTGCCCTGACTGACCCAGCGTACTTTTAAAGGAATCAGGGCGCGGCACAGCTGTTTCAGGGCTTCATGGTTGGAGCAAATATTATCGTCAACAAAGAACAGCAATTTGCGGTTTTGACTTTGTATTTCCTGTACCACTTCATCGATATTACGCAGGTACTGGGTTTTGTCAAAGAACACGCTGATGGCGCAGAAGTCGCAAGTGAAGCGGCAACCGCGACTGAATTGTAACAAAGTCATGGGAAGGTAACCCTTGCCTTCGAAAATGTCTCGTCGGGTAATGACTCTCGGTTGAGGCGGGCCGGGCTTGGATTCGTAGCGAGGCTTCAGTCGACCTTTACGGGCATCTTCGATAACCGTTTCCCAGAGCAGTTCTGCATCGCCGATAAACAGGGAATCCGCGTGTGGTGCACATTCCTCGGGGATTAAGGTGGGTTGAAAACCTCCCAGGATAATAGGAACGCCGCGTTTGCGGTATTCGGCACAAATCTCATACGCGCGTTTGGCGGTGTAGGTTTCCACGGTGATGGCGACTAAATCGGTGGGTTCATCATAGGGGATCCTTTCCATACGGTCGTCATGCAATACCACTTCCACATCTGCAGGTGTTAATGCGGCCAGCACACCCAGTTGTAGTGGCTCCATCCTGCCTTCGTCTACATAGGGACCGTCTATCATGCGACCAATATTCGGTTTAATCAGTGTTAGTTTCATTGGCTTTGGTGTCCGTTGACGGCTGCCGGAAGTTTGACCTGAACTTGCCCTCCCAAGGCTTTATTTTGTTTGTTATTGATTTCGCGGCGGGAGACAAAGTTGGATAGAAAATATAATCCTAAACTAAAAGGCTTGTAAAATGCTCTGGGCATTTTTGTGCTGCGCTTGAGAATAGAATGAGTCGCGTAAAAACGACGACGTATACGCAAACAACCCCGGCTCAACTCGTCGCAGCTCATATTTTTGGGTTCAATCATTGCGTTACCGTAGCGGTAGTTGGGGTCGATCCACCAGTTCGGGTAACGCAAACGGCCTTCCTGTTGCAAGCGTTCATACAGTTCTGTGCCCGGTGTGGGCATGAGTGGATTAAAATTGGCAAGGAATAGGCGATGCGTTAAGGCAAAGTCCAGTGTGGCGTCAAACGCGTCCGGAGCATCATAGTCATATCCAAAAATGAATGTGCCGTAGACCATTATATTGTGTTGTTGCAGTTTATTGATGGCATCACTGTAGTCGCGCTTGATATTCCATTTTTTGTGCATTTGTTTGAGGTTTTTTTCCTGCAACGACTCAAATCCGATTAAGGCTAGAAAGCAACCGCTTTGTTGCATGAGCTCCAATAACGGCTCGTGACGGGCGACATCAATGCTCACCTGACAAACCCAACGAATCTTTAAAGGCATAATGGCGCGACAAAATGCGCTGGCTTTTTCCACATTGGAGAACAGATTGTCGTCCACAAAGAAAACATGACGGGTATTCAAGGAGCGGATTTCTTCGACTAAAAGATCCAGGGGCCGCTGAAACACACGTTTGCCGTAAAAGGCGTGGATGGAGCAAAAGTCACAGTTAAAGCGACAACCTCTGCCGAATTGTACCAGGGCGATGGGTGCATATTTTTTGTTTTGAAACAGTGTGCGATCCGGTAAGGGACCGTCCATGGGAGTCTCACCATGGTGACGGTACATGGGTTTGAGCCGGTTGTTTTGCACATCACTGATGATTTGTTCCCACAGCCCTTCGGCATCACCACAAACCAGTGCGTCTGCGTGGGGAGCGCATTCCTGTGGTAGCAGCGTGGGGTGGTAGCCTCCCATAATCACGGCTATGCCTTGGGAACGGTAATGATCCGCAATCTGATAGGCCCGGCGAGCGGTAAAGGTTTCAACCGTAATGGCCACCAAATCCGTGGCTTCATTCAGCGGTAAAGGTTCCAGACGTTCATCGTAAAAGGCAATTTGAATATGCTTTGGGGTGCGTGCTGCCAGTATGGCAAACACCAGGGGTTCCATGGCGTCAGTGGCGCGAAAGTCGCCCATATTGGGGCGAATAAAGGTGATTTTATCCAATTTCACAAATAGCTTGCCGCTTGTCCGGGGGCGAATGGTTTGACCGAGATGGATGCTCTTCGTTTAAGCCCAACAAAAAGGCTCGCCGGGCATGAGATTTTAAGTTGCTTGCGCACAGCTCTGTGAGGCAAACCAATTCATCGCCCTTGTCGTAATGGGGGTTGGCCTGCATAAAAAACGCGATTTCCGGTTTGTGTTGTACATGTGCCGGAATGTCCGCCCAGCTCGAGTGCAATTGTCCCTGCGATTGGGGAAACCGCACAATGCCTTTGTCCGCGTCATATGCCGCAGCAAATTTATTCCGGGCCAGTTGATCCATAATGACTTGGATTGACGACGGCGTAGGATATTGCCAGTGAGGGTAGTATTGCTTGGAAAAGACTTTTAAATAACGATAGGTGCGATAGCCCTTGACGATCAAGAACCAATACAGTGGCACGCTGGGGTGGCTCCGTTTGATTTGCCCGGCCAGGCGGCACCAGATCAAGGGTAAGGCCTGGGTGCCCCAGAATTTGTGATGAATGATGGTGTCACCGGAGAAAATGGCTTGGTTCTTTTTGCCCTTGTGCTCAAAATCCATAATCACTAAGGTGCTGAAGCCACGGATCACTTGCTGTTGATCCCGCATAATCACCACCCAGTGTTTTTCCTGCAAATCCTTAGTGAACTGCTCATACGAGGTTTGGGCGAAGTATCGGCACAGCAAATCATAGAACCGGTGTTTGTCGAATTCCGTTAATTGCGTTACCGGTGTTAATTCAGAGTCCAGCATTATCTACTAAGCATTTATCTGCGAATAGGTTAAGACTTAGGGTCATCATACTCCATGAATGCCCCGAGGGTGAAGCCTTGATTGTGGTTGGAATTTAACCAGCTGTGTGAAAGAGATAGTTTGCGAACGTTACATCAAAGCGACAATGGTTTTTCTATCGTTATCTTGCTTATTCCGCCGAACAGCGTGTCAGTTTACCAACCACCGCGGTGTCATCAACACTGCTTACCGGATTACGCTGCGCTAATCCAGTCTACGGGATGGATTCGTCTTAGCGAATCAACACCTGTTCCACCATGTCCTGAAAGATCTGCATCATATGCTCGCCTTTGGCGGTAGCGTCATTTTTAGGGTAAGTGGCTCGTAGTTTGATGTAGTGGTCGTTTTTTACGGTGATGTAAACGGTGGAGAACAACAACATGTGATCCCGTTGCAGTTCGAATATGCCGCGTGCGGCGGGGAATTTGTATTTGTCGGCGGATAGCCATTTTTCTTCGTTGAGCTTTACGTCTTGAATCAGACCTTTGCGTTGGGCGAAATAGATATCGCTTTTGGCATTGCGGTAATGGCTTTTGATCAAGGTATTGGCATTGTAGTTCAAAGCCTGATTGGGAATGGGGTAGATATAAAGATCAAAGTAATGCTGTTGACCGGCACCGCGGCCATAGCGCAAAGAAATACCCAGTTCCGGGCTGCCGTAGGTTTGGGTGCCGACGTATTGAAAAGCGCCAATGCGGTTGGGGAAATCCACTCGGCCTTCCAGGGGTTCGCGTTGTTTTTCGGACAGATAGGCGTTGGTGCTTAGCTTGAGCAAATGTTCTTCCAGTTTGCCTTGTTTCTGCAGCGCAACAAACTGTTCCAGTTCCGGAATATCCACCCCTTCGAGCCGGCTTTTTAACAAGCCGTAAACCTTTAACACCATGCGCACGCCACTGTTGGGGTCATCCACAGCCTCACCACGGGTCAGCTGTGAATGCACGTTACCGGCAATATAAGCCACGAGCAGTTGTTGCGACACCGGATCATCGGGGTCGGCGGTGCGAATCCAGGGGACCAGTTCCTCGCGCAGTGCAATTTTTATATCGTCAGCTTTGGAGGCATACATGAAAATAATAGCTCCGGCTGATTGACCTTCCTCGTCCAGGGGATCTCGTTGGTACATCATCAAGGCTTTTGCCACCAGGTTTTTATCGATGAGCATGTCATCGGTTTCGCCCACAGCGAAGCCGGATGGCGGCCCAATCAACAGTATGACAAGAATCAAGCGCAGGGATTTGAAGCTCATGAAAGGCAGGTCCCGAAAAGTTAAACTCCTGCCTATTCAACGGCTGTCTGTCTTGGAATCTTTAATGGAAGGTTTTTTACGGCCAAATAAAAGATCAATAAAAACAATAGGATGTGTTTTTTAGAAAAATTCCTCTTGAAAAAAAAGTTTCTGACTCTACCTATTAAGCAGGCTTGTGCCATGGATGGCATAAGGCCTTGAAAGCCACGGACGACACTGACTAAGGCTATCGCTCTATGAGGTTAGCCGACAAAAAGCCGGGTCTTGGTACCGGCTGATGTAAACCAATATATTGCTTCTAAGGAGAATATTATGACAACTTTCGATTTAAGCCCTTTGTATCGTTCCTCCATCGGTTTCGACCACTTGTTTTCCTTACTGGATAACGCCAACCGTTTGGACGGTAACAAGAACACTTATCCTCCCTACAACATTGAAATGACCGGTGAGGACAAATACCGCATTACCATGGCCGTTGCCGGTTTTAAGAAAACCGATGTCAACATCGTTTCCGAGCAAAACAACCTGACCGTCACCGGTAAACAAAGCGCCGATGACAAAAAGAAATACCTGCACCAAGGCATTGCCGCCCGCAGTTTTGAGCGCAAGTTTCAGCTGGAAGACCATGTCAAAGTGGTGTCTGCGGCAATGGAAGACGGCTTATTGCACATCGACCTGGTACGGGAAATTCCCGAAGCCATGAAACCGCGGACTATCGAGATTGAATCCAACGACCGCCTGATTGAATCTAAGGTGGAGGAAGTGGCTTAATTGTGGTATTGAGGTGACGTCCAAAAAGAAAGGGAGCCGCGAGGCTCCCTTTTTTGATGGATTTAGGAGAACTTACCAGTTGACTGTATTGACAGCGGTTTCGTAAACACCATCACCATCGGTATCGGCAGCAACATCATAGCTAGTGGCAACACCATTATTTGCATCCAGTTGGGCACCGGTGTTACCGCCGGCCGTTACGGTCATTTGGCCGATACTGGGTTTGTTAGAAGCGGTGTCTTTTTTGTCACCCTCTAGTATCACCGGTGTATCAATGCTGAGCGAACCCATCAATGGAACAGATAAGGACAGTTGGAAAAATTCTGTGTAGGGTTCGGTGGCTGGGGTGGAGATAGCGCCATTTGCATTGGCCTTATTTCGTGTATAGTCATATACGATATTACTCAAATTCAAGCTAAGTGTACCGCTGTCCGAGGTAACATCCGCGCTTAGGCTGCCACTCAGACTACTTTCGTCGTAGTCAGCTACTCCGCCGGCATTTTCAATATGACTCATGCTCAGTGAGCCATTCAGAGTGGAATTTTGAATTACACAGTTGTTGAAGGAAAGTGTAAGATTGGATGTACCGCTTGGTGAGTAATTGCCCCCTATCGTTAGATCACCATTACTTGGAATCGTAGTTGCGTTCAATGCCGGGTCGTTACAACTGACGTTGTATGTGATATTGGTGTACGAAGTACCCGAGGGATATGTGGTGGTGTCATTAAGCATCACCTCAGCCGCATCAAATGCATGGCTTATAGCGTCTTTCGCATCCAAAGCCGCTTTGATCACGTCCTGCGCATTATTGGCATCAATTCTAAACAATTCCGAGGTCACTTCCTCCAAACAACCCGTCAAAAACAAGGTGCTCGCGGGTATTAATACCATCAATTTTTTCGCTGCAAATTTTTTCATCTCATAAGCCTCTTAAGTTTGTTAACTCGGATCGGGTTGCACAGGCTATGCCCGGATACAATTTCGATATGATTTGAGTATAGTGGGAAAATAATCCCAGTATAGGAGATGCCCGGAAAGTGTTTCCAAAATGTGAACCGGTTCACAATAATAGGTAAACATTGGGAAAAAATAATTATTTCTTATATTCCAGAGCATCGGTTTTTGAGAATTGGATCTATAATGGGAAAAAATACCCACGATTGTTGAGAACAATTATGAGCCATCAAGGAGTTCTTTTTGCCGCATTGAGAAAACTGTTGCGCCCGCTGGTGCGACTGTTGCTGCAGAATGGTATTCCTTACAAAGCCTTCGTCGATCTGATCAAACCCATTTATATCGAAGTGGCAGCGCAAGAAATAGGCGCCAAAGGCAAAAAAGAGACGAACTCCCATATTGCCACCGTCACCGGTCTTTCCCGTAAAGAAGTGCAGCGGGTCAAAGAGGCGGGAGAGGTGGATGATATTTGGGCTTTTGAGCGTTACAACCGCGCTGCGCGCGTGGTCACGGGTTGGGTGCGTGATGAGCGTTTTCTGGACAAACAGAAGCAACCCCGGGTCTTGTCATACAACAAACAAAGCCCTTCTTTTGTGGAGTTGGTGGCGGCCTTCAGCGGTGACGTTCCTGCCAAAACCATTCTGGATGAACTGATGGAAGCCCAAGTCATCGAAAAGCTTACTAATGGAGATATCCAACTGATTAAGCGGGTGTATATTCCCGAATCATTGGAGGGGGAAAAGCTCAGTATTCTAGGCACGGATGTGGCGGGCCTGATTGCCACTATCGATCACAACATCTACCGCAATGGTGCTGAGGCACCGTTTTTCCAACGAAAAGTCTATTACGACAATCTAGTAAGTTCCTATGTGCCCAAACTCAAGCAACTCATTGCAGAGGATGCTCAAGCCTTGCTGGAAAAAATAGACCTCGATATGGCAGCGCACGACCGCGATGCCAATCCGGACTTGCAGGGTGGATCTGAAGCCGCAGGTGAGGGTCGCTCCGCCTGCGGTATCGGTATTTTTTATTTTGAAAACCCGGGGTCCATTGACCCGGTTAAGGATTAGTCATGAAAGCCGATATGTTGTTTATGAAATTGAAAACACACATGTTTATGAGTTTGCTGTTACTGCCTTTGGGTGTAATTTTATCCTGCAGCGGCGGCGAAGGCGGGACCGGAGCGGCACCGGATAAGGCCATGGGTGGAATTACCCAGTTTGGCAGTATTTTTGTCAATGGTGTGGAATACGATACCGCGACGGCCAATATTCAAATTGACGGACAGGCAGCGACGGAAACGGATTTGCGTTTGGGAATGCAAGTGGTGGTGAGCGGTCGCATTAATACCGATGGCGTTACCGGACGGGCCGATACCGTAGTGGTGGACGAAGTCATTCGCGGTTTGGTGGTGGCTAATGATAGTGTGAACCGCTTGACCGTGTTGGATCAAATCGTGGAAGTACCGGCCACGACCCGTTTCGACAATGTCGCTAATCTCAGTGGTATCAACGCCGGAGTTTTAGTGGAAGTGAGTGGATTTATTAAATCCAGTGGTGTAGTTACAGCGACTCGGATCGAGGTTTTGAGCGCTATTGTTACTTCCAAAGTACATGGCATGGTGAATACACTGACGCCGGCAACGGAACGTTTTACCTTTGGTTCCTTATCAGTGGATTATTCCCTTGCCGAATTTACGGGGTTGTCTAAATCTCAGTTGAGCCTATTTTCAGTATTGGAAGTACAAGGTAGTTATGATTTGGCAAGCCATACCCTGAGCGCTACCAAAGTCAGTAAAGAAACCCCGTTGGCGGGTGATTCCAATAGTTTGGAATTGGAAGGCTATGTTACCGGTATAGGTTCAGGTGGAGGCATCAGTTTTTACATTAACAATGTTCCTGTCACGGTGGATAATGCCACCGTATTTAGCGGTGGAACCACCGATGAAATTGACGTGGGTATGAAGTTGGAAGCCGAAGGCCGAATGCTGGATGGCGTGCTCATAGCGGATGAGGTGGAATTTGAAGACAAGGTGAGGATTGAAGCGCCTTTGGATGGTGTGAGTATCGATGCCGTTAGTAAGATTGGGACCTTGAGCTTTAACGGTATGGGCACCACTTACACGTTTAATACGGATGCCTTAACCGATGGAGATTTGGCGACATTAGGCGTGGGTGATACAGTAAGGCTGCGTGGGAATCTTCTGGAAACCGCGAACAGTGTCGTGATTACCCGGGTGGAGGTTCGCAATGCGGGCAGTCAAGTGTCCTTGCAAGGTCCGGTTACCGGTTTTACTGCGGAAACCATTGTGGAAATATTGGGCCTGGCCGCCGATGTCAGTGCTGTCACGGAGTTCAAAAAGCAGGGCCTTGTCGTGTCAAAAACGGATTTTTTCGCCGAATTGGGTTTAGGCAATATTGTGGAAATACGCGGTACCTTGGGAACCAACATAAGTTGGACGTCTATTGAAATTGTAGATTAGATTTTGTGGGGTAGTCACCGCCCTTCTTGCACGGAATAAGCAAAGCACAAATAGCAACACTGCTCGGTGGAATACGCGATAAAGCCGCTATTCCAACTATTTGTGCGCGTTAGTCGTTGCTCTTAACCCGTAGGGTGGAATAGCGTTTTTTGCGTATTCCACCAGGCAGACTTTACGTTGTCCCATAAAAGCTTTGATCACCAAGCTCCTTTCTTGCAACCCTTCTTGCCTACGAAAAACAATGTGCTAATAGCAACACTGCTCGGTGGAATACGCGATAAAGCCGCTATTCCACCCTACTATTGGTGCGCGAATAGCGTTTTTTGCGTATTCCACCAGGCAGACTTTACGTTGTCCCATAAAAGCTTTGATCACCAAGCTCCTTTCTTACAACCCTTCTTGCTTACGAAAAACAATGTGCTCATAGATGGTGGAATACGCGATAAAGCCGCTACTCAATCCCACCTTTCCTTAAGTCCAACGCTCCATAACTTCCGGATAACAGGCTTTCATTTCCGCTAAATAAGCTTGTAAGCTGCGTTCCTGGTTTTGTGGATATTGTTCGCCGGTGGCATTGGTTTCTTGTATGCGGTCTACCCGGAAGTTGCGATAGTTGTCACGCAATTCACACCAACCGGTTAACGTCCACACCTGCCCCCAAAAAAACAAACCCAAGGGCCAGACGATGCGTTGCGAGGTTTTGCCGTCTTTGCGCATATAGCCGATTTGCAGTTTTTCCCGATGTTCAATGGCAAAGCGTAAATGGGCAAAGGTGTCGGCCACGGGAGGGGGTAAACGGGTCATAGGTGAGAATAAGGGGATTTCCTCGGCCTGTTTGAGTTTGTCCGGTAACACCGCTTCCACTTTTTCCAGAACCTGTTCTGCAGACTTGGCCAGGCGTTGGTCGGCCCAGCTTTGAACAATACGTGCGCCCAGGGTCAGGGCCGTTAACTCTTCCCGCGTGAACATCAGCGGTGGCAGGTCGAAGCCGCGGCGCATGACATAGCCCACGCCCGCTTCACCTTCAATGGGCACACCGGAAGCCATCAAGTCCTGTATATCCCGATAGACGGTGCGCTCAGAGATCTCCAGCTCTTGTGCCAACCACTTGGCAGTGCTCAGGCGGCGACCACGCAACAATTGAATGATTTGAAATAGCCGGTCGGCTCGGCGCATGGTTTTGCTACTCGTCAGATGTTATTCAGTCAGTATGGCACCCCTTGTTTGTACCACAGTTGCTGGTGGAAACCAAGGGGCGCCGGACTGCGACTGAATCAGGTGTTATTCGCGATTTTCCCACAGTCCTATAACTGCGCCGTTGGGGTCGGCAATGACACCATACCAGCCGTGCTCGGGGACTTCACTTTTGTCCTTGATCACGGTGGCGCCCAGTGCCAGTGCTTGCTTGATTGTGGCCGCTACATCGCTTACACCCACATAGGGATACCACGCAGACGGTTGGTCGGCTTCGGGATGTTGCATCATACCGCCGCCGGTACCTTCGCCCACATTGATCA
The DNA here is from genome assembly GCA_029882975.1 of Gammaproteobacteria bacterium. Taxonomy (NCBI): domain Bacteria; kingdom Pseudomonadati; phylum Pseudomonadota; class Gammaproteobacteria; species Gammaproteobacteria bacterium. The sequence continues at coordinate 6,145 of JAOUJW010000029.1, read as the reverse complement.
TGGTATAGGGTTGATCGGTATTTTGCATAGGCATGTTGACCAGTTCCCAGTCGAACAGGCGTCCGTAAAATTCAGCTGAACCGCTACGATCTTGTGACATTAACTCGATATGACAAAAAGGGTTTCCCATTGTTTTCTCCATTTAACTAAGTCCTGAAAAGTGGTTTGCCGGTGTGTTTTCCGACTGAGGAGCAGTATAAAGCAGGCCTACTGACAGCATGGTGTCAGTAGTCTTTATCAGGAAAGTGGTAGAGGTGTCTGCAAAGAGTTCAGACAGGTAGCTCCGGGAAGGGAACAGGTTTGGAGAAATAATAGCCCTGGATATGCAAACAACCGATTTGTTTCAGTGTATCCAATTGCGCCTGGGTTTCCACCCCTTCCGCCACCACGCCCAGCCTCAGGGCACGCGCCAGCTCAATGAGGGTTTTTACAACCACTTGGTCGTCATCACTGTCTTTGATGCAACGGATGAAAGACTTGTCGATTTTGATGGAGTCTATGGGAAAGCGACGCAGATAAAGCAATGAGGAATAGCCGGTACCAAAATCATCCAATGCCAGGCGTATGCCGCGTTCTTTGATTTGGTTCAGGAGTTCGGTAATATGGTCGCCTTCTTCTATTAAGACGCTTTCGGTTATTTCCAGCTCCAGCCGGTTTGGGTCAAAGCCGCTATTACTCAAGGCCAGATCCAATTTGGTAAGAAAATCCGGTTCGCGCAGTTGTTTGGCCGAAATGTTGACGGATAGGTTAAGAGACTGAGCAACATTGCTATTATAGGACTGAATTTGTGTCAGAGCAGTCTGCAGCACCCAATCTCCAACGCTGACAATGGCGCCGGTTTCTTCTAACAGATAGATGAATTTATCGGGGCTGATCCGGCCTTTGTGTGGGTGGTTCCAACGCAGCAAAGCTTCGACGCCGTAAGTCCGGTTGCGGCTAAGATCGAATTTGGTTTGATAGAACAACTCGAACTCACCTTCAGAAACAGCCCGTCTCAATTCGCTTTCCAAATTCAATTTTTTTTGCAGTGATTTACCCATATCCGCACTGTAGAGCTGATACGTATTGCGGCCATTGGATTTGGCGCGATAGAGGGCAATGTCAGCGTTTTTCATCAATGTAGAGGCATCATTTCCGTCATTGGGGTGCACGCTGATACCGAGACTCGTCGTAACATGCAAATCGTGCAGGTCCACTCTGATGGGTTGGCTCATGGCAGTAATAATTTTTTCAGCAACACGTCGACAATCACCCTCATCTTTGAGTTGCTCCAGCAAAACCATGAATTCATCACCACCGATTCGAGCCACCGCATCTTCCTCTCGCACCGTGTCTTTTAGTCTCTTGGCAATCAATGTCAGTACGCGGTCTCCCGCTTCGTGACCCAGGGTATCGTTAATATCCTTAAAGTGGTCCAAGTCGAGGAATATCAACCCGATTTGTTCCTTGTTTCTCCGGGCACGGGCGATGGATTGTTCCAGCAGACTCAAAAACAAATTGCGGTTATATAAGCCGGTCAAATCGTCCTGATGAGCCAAACGTTCAAGGTTTTGAACCATTTGCTGACGCTCCAGTTCCGATGCGGCTCGGGCAACATAGAGACGAAATATGGATTGGATATAGGTAATATGAGCAAATGGTTTGCTGTGAATTACAGCCATTAAGCCGATGATTTTACCGTTGCTGTCATACAGGGGGGCACCTAAATAGGAGGTAGCATGCATTTCCGGTAGCATGGGGTCATTGGGGAAACGATTTTGCACATTGCGGTCATAGCAACTGAGTTGTCCGTTATATACTTCCTCGCAGGGCGTACCCTTGATGGGATAGCAAAAATTCTCTGAGATCTCGCCACGGGATTGGACCACAATAATATTTACCATGTCCTGTCTTTCACCGGTAAATTCGCCTACTAAGGCATAGTCCACATGAAATAAATCGGCAAGATGGGTTACCAGAGAGCGAAAGAATTTGCGTCCGGTTTGGGCGGAAAAACCATCGGCAAGATTGTGCAGTGTGGATTCCAAGTTGGCGTGTGCAGGTAGGTTGCGGGCAACGCCGTGATAGCCCAGGTAGTTGCCTTGATCGTCGAAGTAAGGTTCGGCATTTAATTCCAGGTAGTGAATCCGTTGTTTACGGTCATAAAAGCTGCAAACCAGGTTTTCAATCGTTTCCTTTTGCTGAATGCGCTGCTGGGCAAAAACGGCTGCATCCTGTGGCGAGTCATCAGCATGGGACATCAGGGAGACAAACTTGCGGCCCACCAGTTCCTCCGGTTCGTAGGCGAGAATCCCCTTGACCTGGGGCGAGCTATGGACGATACGTGCCATTGAGTCCAATTCCCAATACCATTCTTGGCTGAGATGCACAAATCGATGGTAATAGTCCTGTTGTTGAGGGAAGTGGAGTGTCTTGTTTTTCAATGGATTAGGGCCTTCAGCTTAGATATTCCTACTAAAAAAGCGCAGTGTGCAATGATTGTCAACAATACCTGAGCTGACCACCCAGTATTCTATATCGGAAATCCGTCAACTATTTTTAACACTTATCCAGTCAAAATTATAGCCGGGGCGTTATGGACGTTTGATGTAGGATAAATGCGGCGATCTCTTCAATCGATTTGTGGCTGCTGTCCGCATAGGGAATGGCGTTTTTCTTATAAATTCGTAATGCACTTTGGACTTCATGATTGCATTGGGCCGGTTTGGCGTAGCGGCTGTTGGGTTTACGTTCGTGACGGATTTGTTGTAAGCGACTGGCTTCTATGGTTAGACCGAACAGCTTGTGTTTGTAAGCTAAAAGCGCGGCCGGTAAGCGGTCCGTATCCAGGTCTTCATCTGTGAGAGGGTAATTGGCTGCGAATATGCCGTGGTTTACTGCCAGGAACAAACTGGTGGGTGTTTTGCCGCAACGAGATACCCCAATGATGACAATGTCTGCGTTTTCATACTGTCGGGTACTGCCACCGTCATCGTTAGTTAAGGCGTAATTGATAGCATCAATACGGGTCTTATAGTGTTCGTAATCGCTCAAACCATGGGTTTTACCCGCTACACGCGTGGAAGGTGTTCCCAGTTCGGTTTCCAGTGGATTGACGAAAGTGTCAAAGAAATCCACTAGAAAACCATTACAGCGGTCAAAAACAGCACGTACATCCGGGTCTACCACGGTGCAGAAAATCAGCGGGCGGTCCGAGTGAGTCGTGCCATTGATTTGCTGCCGGAGCTGTTCGGCTTTTTCTACCGTATCGACGAAAGGGGCATTGATGCGATCAAACTGTACATTGTCAAATTGGGTCAGCAGACAATTGGCCAGGGTGGCTGCCGTAATCCCGGTGCGGTCTGAAATAAAATATACTTTGCGATGATTCAACTCCCGGCGCCTCTATTTGGACGCACTGGCAGCTTGTGCCAAATAAAGCCAAGTTTCAACCACGGTGTCCGGATTGAGGGACAGACTGCCTATACCTTCATCCAGCAGCCATTGGGCCAGGTCCGGGTGATCTGACGGTCCTTGGCCGCAAATGCCGATATATTTGTTGTTGCGCCGACAGGCATCTATAGCCATGTGCAGCATTTTCTTGACGGCGGCGTTGCGCTCATCGAACAGACCCGCCACCAGGCCGGAGTCCCGGTCCAGGCCCAAGGTCAGTTGGGTCAAATCGTTGGAACCGATAGAAAATCCATCGAAATATTGCAAAAACTCGTCGGCCAGTAGAGCATTGGACGGGATTTCACACATCATGATGAGTTTTAAGCCATTTTCATCCCGTTTGAGGCCGTTTTGTGCCAACAGTTCCACAACCTGTCGCGCTTCGTCAACAGTACGAGTGAAGGGCACCATGATTTGAATGTTATTGAGTCCCATTTCGTCTCGCACGTATTTCAGGGCACGACATTCCAATTCAAAGCAATCCCGGAAGGATTCAGCGATATAGCGTGAGGCTCCCCGGAAACCGATCATGGGATTTTCTTCGTGAGGCTCAAAGTGTTCACCGCCCAATAAATTGGCGTACTCATTGGACTTAAAGTCGGACAAGCGAATAATTACCGGTTCGGGAAAAAATGCAGCCCCCAGAGTGGCCACGCCCTCTGCCAGTTTTTGTACATAGAACTCCACCGGTCCTGGATAACCGCTGATGCGGTCTTGAATTTGTGCTTTGAGCGCATCGTTTTGCGATTCAAATTGCAGCAGGGCCTTGGGGTGTATGCCGATCATATTATTGATAATAAACTCCACCCGCGCCAAGCCTACCCCCGCATTAGGAATTGCGGCAAAATGAAAGGCCCGCTCCGGGTTGCCCACATTCATCATGATTTTTAGGGGTAAGGGCGGCATGTCCCCGGTTTGGGTGCGAATCACCTCAAATTCCAATTGGCCGCGATATACCAGACCGGTATCACCGGAGGCGCAGGAGACCGTCAGCTCTGTTTCCGTGGCCAAAACATCGGTGGCATTGCCGCAACCGACGACTGCTGGGATACCCAGTTCACGGGCAATAATGGCCGCGTGACAGGTACGTCCGCCTCGATTGGTGACGATGGCTGCAGCCCGTTTCATAATAGGCTCCCAATCCGGGTCGGTCATATCCGTGACCAACACATCGCCGGCTTGTACGCTGGACATCTGCTTCACATCATTTATGATTTTTGCCGGCCCGGCACCGATGCGTTGGCCGATGGCGCGGCCGCTGATGAGTGTCTCCGCTGTTTGGGTGTCTTGTCGTAACTGAAACCGTTCGATGCAATGACCGCCATCCCGGCTTTTAACGGTCTCGGGGCGTGCTTGAACAATATACAATTGCTGATTGTTGCCATCCAAAGCCCACTCTATGTCCATAGGGCGGCCATAGTGCTGTTCAATAATGACCGCTTGGCGTGCCAGTTCCTCGATGTGAGCATCACTGATACAAAAACGTTTTTGATCCTGTTCCGGTACAAGTACGGTTTCGGTGGCGGTTTGGTGTTCCTGCCCCTGCGCGTATACCATTTTGATGAGCTTGCTGCCCAGCGTGCGGCGTAACAGCGCCGGTTTGCCTTGGGCCAGGGTGGGTTTGTACACGTAGTATTCGTCCGGGTTAACGGCCCCCTGGACTACCGTTTCTCCCAGCCCGTAGGCTGCGGTGATAAAGACCGCATCGGGAAAGCCGGATTCCGTGTCCAGCGTGAACATGACACCGCTACAGCCAATATCACTACGGACCATTTGCTGTACACCCGCAGATAGGGCCACTTGTGCATGGTCGAAACCGTGGTGTACCCGGTAAGAGATTGCACGGTCATTATACAAAGACGCGAACACTTCCTTGATGGCGGACAAAACCGCATCAATGCCGCTTACGTTTAAAAAGGTTTCCTGTTGACCGGCAAAAGACGCATCCGGCAAATCTTCGGCCGTTGCCGAAGAGCGCACGGCCACCGATTCAGTGCCCCGTTTCTGTAGTTGCCGGTAGGCAGTTCTTATTTGGCTTTCTAATTCTGTAGGGAAGGAGGCTTCCAATACCCATTGGCGTATGGTTTTTCCAGCTCGTGCCAATGCATCCACATCATCGGTGTTGAGTTGCGAAAGTTGGCTGTTGATTTTGTCTGTCAGACCGGATTGTTGCAGAAACTCACGGTAGGCATTGGCGGTGGTGGCAAACCCCCCCGGGACTTGAACACCGGCTTTGTTGAGATTGCAGACCATTTCTCCCAGCGACGCGTTTTTACCACCGACTTGATCAACATCGTTGATCCCAAGCTGCTCAAACCAGACGATGTGCTGCAAGGTGTCCTCCCACTATTGCGTGACTATACGAATAATTTTAGGACCGATTTGTAGTTAAATACAGTTACGCTCTTGGTAAGGACGAAGTGCGTGGATGCACAGATATCGCGATTGGATTAATGCCGCGCAGGCCAGGGACGACTTACTGGAGTACAAGTATCGTAAAAGGTCCCCTTGTTGAATAAAAAGATTAGTAAAGCCAAAAAGCAAATCGGGCACCCTGAGGTGCCCGATGTGTTCAGCGTGTGCTGATAGGCTCCGGTGAAGCACCGAAGCGGTAACGCAAGGTGCTTACATTCCGCCGCCCATGCCACCGCCGCCGCCGCCCATGCCGCCGCCGCCCATTCCGCCGCCGCCCCTTCCGCCGCAGCCCATGCCG